>CAYHCW010000012.1:0-14949 GCA_964355025.1 uncultured Gemmatimonas sp.
ACCGCTGTTGGTGTTCGCCGCGGTCTTGCCGTGGCAGTTCTTTTCTTCGGCGCTCTCGGAATCGTCGGCCAGCCTGGTCGGCAATGCCAGCCTCATTTCCAAGGTGTATTTTCCCAGGCTCCTGATCCCGGCGGCCGCGGTGGTCACCGCGTTCGCGGATTTCCTGATCACGCTTGGACTTCTCGCATTACTGATGCTCTGGTACGGCGTGGCCCCAGGGTGGTCCACGCTGGCCCTCCCGTTCTTCGCCGCCCTCGCCGCCGGCCTGGCGCTCGGTCTCGGGCTCTTGCTGGCAGCGCTCAACGTCCAGTATCGGGATTTCCGCTACATCGTTCCGTTCCTCATCCAGGTCGGGTTGTTCGTTTCTCCGATCGCCTTCACCACTGCGCTCATGCCCGCGCGATGGAAGCCGGCCTTTATGTTAAACCCGCTGGTCGGCATCATCGATGGGTTCCGCTGGTCGATTCTGGGCGAGCACTTCGCGCTTGATCCCGGAGCGGTGGGAATCTCGGCGGCGCTGACGGGCGCGTCCCTCCTGGTGGGCGTGTGGTATTTCCGGCGTGTCGAGCGCAGTTTTGCCGACGTGATTTAGCCCCATGAGCGATCCGATCGTAACGGTTGAGGGGCTCGGCAAACGATACCGCCTTCGGCACGCAGAGGAGAACCGTCCCTATGTCGCGCTTCGCGACGTGCTGGCGGCCAAGGCGATCGCGCCGCTGCGCTGGTTTCGTGGCGGGGCCGGAGCGGCGCCAGGAACGCGAGAAGACTTCTGGGCACTCAGAGACGTGTCCTTCGATATTGCCCCAGGCGAGGTCCTGGGCTTAATCGGCCGCAACGGCGCGGGCAAGAGCACGCTCCTGAAGATCCTGAGCCGCATTACCGAGCCAACCGAAGGGCGGGTAACCCTTTACGGCCGCGTGGCGAGCCTGCTGGAAGTGGGCACCGGTTTTCATCCAGAGCTGACGGGCCGGGAAAATGTCTTCCTCAACGGCGCCATCCTTGGGATGACTCGCGCCGAGATCAGCCGCAAGTTCGACGAGATCGTCGCGTTCGCCGCAGTCGAGACGTTCCTCGATACGCCGGTGAAGCACTACTCCTCGGGCATGTATATGAGGCTGGCGTTCGCGGTCGCCGCGCACCTCGAGCCGGAGATTCTCGTCGTCGACGAGGTGCTTGCGGTCGGCGATGCCGAGTTCCAGAAGAAATGCCTCGGCAAGATGCACGATGTGAGCCAGTGCGGCCGCACGGTGCTGTTCGTGAGCCATAACATGGCCGCCGTCCAGACGCTTTGCAGCCGCGCGATCTGGCTGGACAGGGGCGCCGTGGCGCACGATGGCACTGTCCACGAGTGCATCAGCCGGTACCTCGTGCAGTCGTTGAAGGGATCGGCGGTGCGCCCAGGTCACGCGGTCAGAATCGGGACGTCGCTCGAGCTGCGGCAGTTTGACGTGTCGCCTAACCCCGTGGAGAGCGGCGCCCGCGTCCGCTTTTCGCTGACCTTCGCGGCGGTGGCCGCTGTGCGAATCAACCAGCTCGCGTTGCTGATCTACTCGTCGCAAGAGCTGCGGGTGGCGATCGTCGATCTCCGGGGGGCCGGCCTCCCGTGGTCGATGGCGGCAGGGGAGACCCGGACGCTCAAGGGGTGGATCACGAGCCTGCCGCTCGTGGAGGGAGACTACCGGATTGGCCTGGGATTGGGGACGGCCGACTTCGCCGGTGACATATCGGCGCTGGTCGAATTGCGCGTCGGCGCCAGAGCCCGGGCGGGCGATCACGTGCCGTATCAGGCCGCGCACCGCGGCTTGGTGGAACTCGACTTCAGCATCGAGCCCTAAGCCAATCGATGGACCGCGCAAGAATCACCGTTTGCATTCCGGCGTATGACCAACCGGAGTACCTCCGTCAGGCGCTGGCCAGCCTGTGCGATCAAGGGCTCAACCGGGACGAGTACGTCGTGTCGATTTCCGACGATGCCTCGCCGACGCCGCTGGAGCCCGTGGCGGCGGCGTTCGCGGACCGGCTTCAGGTGGAGTACCACCGGAATGACGCGAATGTCGGACACCTTGCCAACTTCGCTCAGTTATTCGAGTCGGCGAGGACTCCGTATGTGTCGTTCCTGACTCACGATGATGTGATCGCACCCGGACAGTTGGGCCGCGCCCTCGCGGCGATGGAGGGCACAGCAGGCGCTGTACTGGTGGCTTCACTTGTGCTCTGTCAGAGGTATCCCGGCGCACCGGATACCCGGCTGCACGGGATCTTCCTGCGCGGTTCACACGCCAGTTTCAGCGAGCCCTACGTGTGGGACCGGACGGAATGGATGGCGCTGGCGTTGACGACCACACCGCTGTCGATTGTGGGCTCGGTGTTTCGGGCGGCGACGTTCGCGCTGTCCGCGCGCTGGCAACGGTTTCCCTTGTGGCATGACCGCCTCATGATGACGGAGATGGGATTGCACGGGGCGGTGATTAGCCTGCCTTGGGTCGGAGGGTACTATCGCGTGAGCGCGGGGCAGCTCAGTGGCCGCCTGTGGGATACCGACCGGCGGGAGTTTCTCGAGGTCTCGCAGCTCGTGATGGACCTCTGCCACGAGGCACGCATACCGGTCGTTGATTTCTGGATTGGCCAGATTGTCGCGGCGACGCCGGACGAGCGAATCACATACCTACAGATGCTCAACATGGCCCTGCCGCGCCACGTGTTTGCAGAGATCAAGCACCGCAGTGAGCAGAAGCTTGGCACGCGGCTGCATCTAGGTGGGCGCCTGGACAGGCTGGGGATCCCGGGGCCGGTCGCGAATGTCATGAAGGGTATCGACCGCTTCCTGACCGGCCGGCGAGGTTGATTCCAGGAATGAAGCGTCTCCTTGTGACAGGTTCGTCCGGGCTGATTGGCTCCGAGGTGTGCATGTACTTCGGACGGGAACTGGGCTACACCGTCCATGGTCTCGGCAATAATCAGAGGGCGGTCTTTTCCTGGAGTCAGGGTGATACCCGGTGGAACCAGCAACGGCTGCTCCGCGAGTTGCCGGGCTTCGCGCATCACGAACTCGACGTTCGCGACCGTGACGGTGTCCGCGACCTGGTGGCCCGCCTGAAGCCCAGCGCCATCATCCACGCCGCCGCGCAACCCTGAGGTTCTGGACGATTACTACGACGGGCTCGACTTTCGTGTCTTCGACTACGACGAACGTCTCCCGACCGACCGGCAGCTCGATCGCTATCTATCGCGCCTGCCGGACGACAGTCGCGTGCTCGACTTTGGCTGCAGCACGGGCAGAATCCTCAGGGTGCACACCTCGCGATTGGCCTGCTCTGGCGTCGAGCCAAACGTCCAAGCGGCGGCCATCGCCCGCGATCGCGGGATCGCCATCCTCACCGAATCAGAGCTGCACGACGAGCCGGTCAGCCGTTTCGACGCGATTATCCTGGCCGACGTTCACGAACGCCTCCTTCACCCGGTTGAAACCCTGGCTCGATTGGTCGAGGTCCTGAAACCAGGCGGATGGCTGGCAATTGTCAGCGGCAACGCCGATGCGATCCGCGACCGCGCAAGGATTGCCGAGTTCTGGTACTTTCGAACGCCGTCCCACCTCTTAATGCTGACGCGAAATCATTTGTCCTGGCTGGCCGGTCGACTAGGGCTCGATTTGGAAGAGATACACGCCTGCAGTCATTACCAGCGGTCGCTGAGGGAGTGGGTCATGCAACATGTCAGGTCGGCGGCGTACGTCCGGCTCCGCGCCCGTGAGCGAGGACCGATCTCCCAATTGCTGGCGAGGCCTCGGTGCGAGAAACGAGGGCAGGCCGCCGGGGCCCGCAACCACACCTTGTGGAGGCGCGGGTGACATTGTGGCGCTCCTATCTCTCCCCGCTTCTCCGCGAGTGGGTGCTCGGCCACTACCTGATTCCCTCCAGCAGGTTTGGGCTTGAGGCGGGGCTGGTGCCTTTCTTGGCCCGCGGGGTACCGATTACGCTGATTGACGTTGGGGCTTCGAGCGGGCTCTTCACGTCCGCGGTACAGGCTCACTGTGGCATTCGGCAGGCGTTGCTGGTTGAACCCCAGCCGCGGCGCTGTCGGGAGCTGGAGAAGCGCTTTCCCCAGCCACGCTTTGTGATTGCCGAGGCTGCGCTGTCGGATCTACGCGGCTCAGTGCCAATGGACATCCTGAACTTCGACTACAGCTCCTCGATCCTTCCGGTGCTCGGCGACGTCGGTGGTGCGGATGAGTTGCTGGACCTGGGCGTTCGGGAGAGGCTGGTCGTCCCGTTGCGGACTCTCGATGATCTCATGGAGGACGTGGGTTGGCCCGATCCGATTGACCTGATCAAGGTGGACACGCAGGGTGCTGAACTCCTGGCCCTCAAAGGGGCAGTGACCACGTTGAAGCGAACCAGCATGGTCTGGACAGAGGTCTCCTTCCGCCCGATGTATCAAGGCTCAGCCGTCTTCTCTGACGTCCACGCCTTTCTCTTCAGCCAGGGCTTCCGCCTTTACTCCCTGCACGAGGGGTTCCGCGGACTCGACCGCGAGATGCTGCAGGCCGATGCGCTGTTCCTCGGGCCATCGATGCAGGCACCGCGATGAAGGTGCTCCTGGTATCGGGCTCGTCGGGCCTCATCGGCTCCGAAGTGTGCAGTTTCTTCGGCCGGGAGCTGGGGTTCAAGGTCCACGGCGCCGACAACAACCAACGGGCGTTGTTCTTTGGGCCGCAAGGCGATACCCGATGGAATCAGCAACGGCTGATCCGCGAGCTGCCGGGCTTTGTGCACCACGAGCTCGACATCCGCGATCGCGCGGGGGTTGGCGAGTTGGTGGCCCGGATCAGGCCTGACGTCATTATCCACACGGCGGCCCAACCCAGCCACGACCGCGCCGCCGCGATCCCGTTCGACGACTTCGATACCAACGCGACCGGCACGCTGAACCTGCTCGAGGCCGCCCGGCGGTCGTGCCCGGAGTCGCCGTTCATTCACATGTCCACCAACAAGGTGTACGGGGATGCGCCAAACGGCATCGCGCTACGGGAGCTCGAGACTCGCTGGGATTATGCGGACCCGGCTTACGAACACGGCATTCCCGAGACCTTCACGATTGACCAGTCCACGCATTCGTTGTTTGGCGCGTCGAAGGTGGCTGCGGATGTCATGGTCCAGGAATACGGCCGCTACTTCGGTATGCCGACGTGTTGCCTGCGTGGCGGATGCCTGACCGGTCCGAACCATTCCGGCGTCGAACTGCACGGCTTCCTGTCGTATCTGGTCAAGTGCAATCTCGAGGGCCGCCAGTACACGGTGTTCGGCTACAAAGGCAAGCAGGTGAGGGACAATATTCACGCTCTCGACGTCGCCCGGTTCATGGCCGAGTTCGTCGCAGCGCCCCGCGCCGGCGAGGTCTACAACCTCGGCGGCGGTAAGGGCAACGCCTGCTCCATTCTCGAGGCGTTCGCGATTACCGAGAGCTTCACCGGCCAGCCACAAGCCTACACTTACGTCGATCAGAATCGCATTGGGGACCACATCTGTTATTACTCCGACCTTCGCAAGATGCGGACGGATTATCCCAACTGGGACATCACCAAGTCGCTTGCGACGACCGTGCGCGAGATTGTCGAAGCGTGGCAGCGGCGGGCGTGAGTTGACGGCTTTGCGAAATGTGGGGCTCGCTCCTGCCGCAGGGCTGCGTCGTCGATTACGTTGATCAGCTCGGCACTGGGTATCCGATCTCGATATGAGCGACCACCCTGAAGTCTCGGTCGAAGAACAGGCCTACGAGCTGCCCGAGATCTGGCAGCCCGGCTGGTTTTCCCTGGAGGATCGCGATCGGGTCCGCCAATTGTCGGCGCTGGTCCCGGACGATGCGCGGACGCTCGTGGATGTCGGGTGTGGGAATGGATTGTTCCTGAACTGGCTCGCGCAGTCCGAGGCCGGGCGCTTCGAACGCATGGTAGGCGTTGATCGCAGCCTGGCCGCTCTGTCCCACGTCAAGGCGGGGAAGTGCCGGGCTCGAATCGATGCGCTGCCCTTTGGTGACGGCTCGTTCCACATAGTGACCTGCATGGAGGTGCTCGAGCACCTGCCGGTCGACGTCTTTCCTCGCGCTTTGCGAGAGCTCAGCCGGGTCGCGCGACATTACGTGCTGGTCTCCGTTCCCTACCGTCAGGACCTGGACGCCAGCCTCAGCACCTGTCCGAGTTGCCGTGCGCGATTCAACGCGGATTTCCATGTCCGCAGCTTTAACGAATCGGCGATGAGTGGGTTGTTCGAACAGCAAGGCTTTCGTCCGGCGATCACGCGCCGGCTTGGCGAGTTCACGACCTACGTGGATCGAACTATCCGGTCGCGAATGAAGGCGTGGTGGCGTCAGGCGCCAGCCATGCCTGCGTATGCGATCTGCCCGGTGTGTGGGTTCCGCGATCGCGAGGCCCTGCACCGCGAGTTGGCCCGGCGGGAGAGATCGGGACAGCCCGGGGGGGCCGAAGGGGCGCCGGGAAACCGTGAAAGTGCGCTTCGGACCTGGGGCACCCGGCTCCGGCCGCGTGCCATCAGTCACCGCTGGATTTGTACCCTCTATGCGCGCCAACCATGACCATCTTCGTTCTGCGAGCCCTGTGTCGTGGTCGTGATCGTCGACTACGGCCTCGGTAACCTGGCCTCGATCGCCAACATGGGACGCCGGGCGGGATGGGAACTGGTTGTGTCCGATGATCCGGCCGTGATCGCGGCGGCCGACAAAATCGTCCTGCCTGGCGTCGGCGCCTTCGACCAGGGCATGTCCAACCTCACTGAGCGGGGCCTGGTGCCGGTCCTTCAGCAACGTGTTCTCGAACAGCGGGTCCCGATCCTTGGACTCTGTCTGGGCGTTCAGCTCTTCGGCCAGGGGAGCGAGGAGGGGACGCGGCCGGGGCTGGGCTGGGTTGCCGCGGGCAGCCGGCGTTTTCAGATCCCGCCGGGTTCTCCACTCAAGGTGCCGCACATGGGCTGGAATTTCATTGAGGTGGCCAAGGCCACGGCCCTGCTCGATCACCTGCCGCCGGAGCCACGGTTCTATTTCGTGCACTCGTATCACCTGGTCTGCGACGATCCGGCCGACGTGATGTGCTGGACCACCTACGGCTATCGATTCGCGTCCGGCATCCAGCGCCAGAATGTCTGGGGGACGCAATTCCACCCGGAAAAGAGCCACGCCTTTGGCCTGGCGCTGATGAAGAACTTCCTGGCGCTCTCCTGAGACATGTTCCGCGCCCGGGTGATCCCTTGTCTCCTGCTCCACGGCCAGGGCCTGGTCAAGACCGTGTGCTTCAAGCAGCCCACCTATGTCGGCGACCCGATCAATGCCGTCAGGATCTTCAACGACCGCGAAGTGGATGAGCTTGCGTTCCTCGACATCACGGCCACACGCGAGCGTCGAGAGCCGGCGTTCGACCGTGTGCGCGACATCTCGGGCGAGTGTTTCATGCCGGTGTGTTACGGCGGCGGCATCCGCACCGTGGCGCACGCCCATCGCCTGTTCAGCCTGGGCATCGAGAAGGTGCTGATCAACAGCGCAGCCGAGGACACTCCAGCCCTGGTAACGGAGGTGGCCAAGGCATTCGGCAGCCAGAGTGTGATGGTCGGTGTCGATGTCGGCCGCGATTGGCTCGGGCGCCTGCGCGTCTATACGCGGGGCGGCAGCCGGAACACGGGACGCAGCCCGGTCGAGTACGCGCGCGAGATGGCCGCCCGTGGCGCGGGCGAAGTATTTCTCAACGCCATCGACCGGGACGGCACGATGGCGGGTTTCGATCTGGAACTGATCCGCGAGGTGTCGGGAGCGGTACCGATTCCGCTAATCGCGTGCGGCGGTGCCGGCTCGGTGGCCGATCTGTCGTCCGCCATCGCCGCCGGCGCGTCGGCGGTGGCGGCCGGCAGCCTCTTCGTCTTCGCCGGACCCCGGCGCGCCGTCCTGATCAACTATCCGTCGACCGCCGCGTTGCGTGCCGTCGTGACGCCATCAGGAGTGCCGTGACCGCACTGCCCGGCTTCGCGCCCGCGCCGACGACCGTCGACCTGCCCGGCTTGCGGGTGTGCGCTCGCTGCGTGATGGACACCACCGACCCCGAGATCACCTTTGATACCGACGGTGTCTGCAACCACTGCCACGACTACGACCGCGAGGTCCTGAAGCGGGTTCGCAACGGTGCCGAGGGTGCAAGCCTGCTGGAGGCCCAGGCCGCCCGGATCCGCCACGACGGCGCCAGCCACCGCTACGATTGTGTGATCGGCCTGAGCGGGGGCGTCGATAGCACGTATGTGGCGTTCAGGGTGAAGCAACTTGGCCTGCGCCCGCTCGCCGTGCACCTCGACAATGGGTGGGACTCCGAGATCGCGGCCAGCAATATCTCGGCGGCTCTCGCCACACTCGGTATCGAGCTCGAAACACTCGTGATTGACTGGGAGGAGTTCAAGGACGTCCAACGGGCTTTTTTGCGCGCCGGCGTGCCCGACTGTGAGATTCCCAGCGACCACGCCATTGTGTCGTCGGTGTATCACGTGGCCAGACAGCAGCGGGTCAGGCACATTGTTTGGGGCCACAACGCCCGAACCGAAACGCACTTGCCCCGATCGTGGTCCCAAGGCCACTTTGATTGGGGCTACATCAAGGCTGTACACCGGCGGTTCGGTAGCGGGCGCATCCGGACGTTCCCACACCTGCCGTTCACCGCCGGCCTGCCAGGCGGCGGATTTCACGTCACGCACTTCAATCTTCTCGACTGCATCGACTACGTGAAGGCCGACGCCGTGCAGCTATTGGAGAAGGAGCTGGGCTGGCGCAGCTATGGCGGCAAGCACCACGAGAGTATCTACACACGATGGTATCAGGGATGGTTCCTACCTACCCGGTTTGGCTACGACAAGCGCAAGGCGCACCTGTCCAGCCTCATCTGCTCACGCGAGGTGACCCGGGACGAAGCGCGCCACACCCTTCGGCAACCCACCTACGCCGAAGGCCTGCAGCGGACCGATACCGAGTACGTGATCAAGAAACTTGGCCTCTCAGTCGGCGAGTTTCACGTCATCATGACCGGACCGAAACGCTCGTTCGCTGACTTCCCGTCGTATGC
Source organism: uncultured Gemmatimonas sp. (assembly GCA_964355025.1). GTDB lineage: Bacteria > Gemmatimonadota > Gemmatimonadetes > Gemmatimonadales > Gemmatimonadaceae > PNKL01. The sequence goes on from CAYHCW010000012.1 coordinate 9,104, forward strand.
GACCCTGCGGGAGGGCATGCCGTTCCGCACCGCGCAACGCGCCTACCGTTTCGTCAAGTACGATTTGCTCGGGCTGGTGCAGGCCTCCAAATGAAGGTCGCCGTCATCGTTGGCGCCCGGCCGCAGTTCATCAAGGCCGCACCCCTTCTGCGGGCGTTCGAGCGGACTGGGCAGGTTCAGGTCAAGCTGGTCCATTCCGGTCAGCATTTCGACGCCAACATGTCGGACGTCTTCTTCCACGAGCTTGGGCTACCCCAGCCCTGTCACCGGATCTCGACGCCGCCTGGACGACAAGGGCAAATGGTCGCGCACATGCTCGCCGGCATCGAGGCCTACCTCGATCAGGAGCACGTTGACCAGGCCGTGGTCTTTGGGGATACCAACACGACGCTGGCCGGGGCCCTGGCCTGCGCGAAGCTTGGGGTTGCCTGCGCGCATGTGGAGGCCGGTTTGCGCTCATGGAACCGGGCCATGCCGGAGGAGATCAATCGTGTTTTAGTCGATCACTGCAGTACCCTGTTGCTCTGCCCGACGGCGCAGGCGGTGCGGAACCTGGCAACGGAAGGCATCACGAAACGAGTCTTCCTGGTGGGCGACGTGATGCTCGATGCAGTACGGCTGTTTCGTCCCCTCGCCGATCGGCGTATCAGCCTGCTCACGCGCTACGGCTTCCGACCCGGCGGCTATTTCGTGCTTACCGTTCACCGCGCCGAGAACACGGGGGATGCCGACGCGCTGCAGCGCATCCTCGAAGCCTGCGATCAACTGGGCTTGCCCGTGTTGTTTCCTGTGCATCCCCGCACTCGTCGTCTGCTGGCCGGCGGGATGGCGATCCCGGCAGTGGTGCGGCTGGTGGAGCCGCTTGGCTATCTGGACATGATGTGTGCTGTGTCAAATGCTCGCGCCGTGCTGACCGATTCCGGCGGGCTGCAGAAAGAGGCCTACTTTCTGAGCGTGCCGTGCGTCACGCTTCGCGAGGAGACCGAGTGGCCGGAGACCGTGGCGGTAGGGGCTAATGTACTGGCCGGCACGAACAGCGCCCGTATCGTCCAGTCCGCGACGCAGTTCCGTGACGCGCCGGCGCCGGTTATGGGCGGCCATCGCGAGTTTGGCGACAGCCATGCCGCCGAAGAGATCTGTCGCCTCGTCTTGGATGGCCACTGAAACAGGAATGGCCTCGCTGCTGATGCTGGTCTTCGAATTCCCGCCGCTGGCGGCCGTGGGCGTCCAGCGGTCGGTGAAGTTCACGCAGTACCTGCCGGAGCAGGGAATCACGCCGATCGTGGTCACCACCGACTCCACCTCGCTTGAGGGATGGTTCGGCCCGCGGTTCGACGAGACGACGGCACGCGACCTGCTTCAGGGTCTTGTGGTTCATCGCGTCCCCTGCCCGCCGCCGCTCGCCGCCCCTCATCCCCTGGTCCAGCGCCTGTGGCACTATTTTTCGCTAGGGGGCGATATCGGGCGCCGGTGGGCTCCGGGGGTCACGCGGGTGTGGGACGACGTGGTGGCGGAGTCACGCCCCACCGCGGTGTACGTCACCGTGCCGCCGTTCAGCGTGGCACCGCTCGCGCTGCAGCTCGGGCACAGGAGCGGATTGCCCGTGATTCTTGATTTCCGCGACCACTGGTCCCAATGGTGTGACGTTGCCTATCCCACATGGTGGCACTATCGGGCTGCGCTCCGCGTCGAGCGTGCCTGCGTGGAAGGCGCGGCGGCTGTGCTCGGCGTCACAGGCCAGCTCGTGCGCGACCTTCAGGAGGCGCATCCGCACGTCGCCCCTTCGAAGTTCCACGTCGTGCCCAACGGGTGGGACGGTGCCCTTGACGCGCCGGCCGCCCGCACGGTCTCAGCCGGCGCCACGTTTGTGATCGGTTACGTGGGCAGCTTCTACTACTCGCCGGTGAACAGGGCCTCGGTGATGGAACCGTGGTGGCGGAAAGCGCCTCGCCACTGGTTGCAGTACGCGCCGCGCCGCGCGGACTGGCTGTATCGCAGTCCGTATTTTTTCTTTCGCGCGCTCAAACGGCTGTTCGATCAACGTCCAGAGTTGCGCGCGCGTCTCCGCGTTCGCTTCGCCGGCGATCCCCAAGGCTGGCTCGATCGCCAGGTCGCGGAGTTCGAGCTACAGGATGTCGTCGAGCACGTGGGGCGCCTGACCCATGACGCGTGTCTGGAGTTCGAGGCAGCGTGCGACGCACTCCTCGTCACCTCGGTGAAAGTGGAGGGTGGTCGTGACTATTGCATTGCCAGCAAGACCTTCGAGTACCTGGCCGCCGGCCGGCCCATCCTCGGTATTGTGACCGAGGGCGAGCAGCGCGATTTCCTCGAGTCGTGCGGTGCGGCGATTGTCGGTGATGCCGATGACCCAGAGGCGTCGGCACGGGCCATCGAACAGGTCGTGACCGGACGTATCGTACCGGCCCCTGACCACGCCTTCCTGCAGCAGTTTCATCGCCGCGAGACGAGTCGGCAGATGGCAGCCATCGTGCGCCAGCAAGGCGCGCTGTGAGCGCGCCGGAAACCGTTCGTGTGAGTGAGCCCATGGTCTACGTTGAAGGACTCAGCAAGCGATACCGCGCACGCTCGGGGGCCTCACTAACACGTTCAACTCCGGCGAGGTCTACGACATCGGCGGCGAAAAGCTTGGCACCATCGAGGAAATCGTCGGCATCGTCCTCGGCCGGGGTTGGCAAGGAGAAGCAGCGCCGGAAGCTGGCCCAGTTGCGCGACGATGAAGTGCTCACTACTCGCCAAAAGAAGGGCGCCTGCGCGAAGGCGCACTGGGACCTCAAACACCGGACGACGCTCACGCTGTCGGCTGGCATCGCCCAGACGCTGACCTGGATGAGAGAGGTCGACAAGGTCCGCTAGGCCAGGATGCTCCCGCGACTGCTGTACCTCAGTGATGTGCTCGCCGAATCAACCTATTCCGGCTCGGCGCTGATCTATCGCCTCCTCGAGACGTACCCGCCGGGTCGGTTGCTGGTGGTCGAGACCACCCACGGCACGTCGAAGCCCGAGCGCCGCCTTCGGGGCGTTGATTACGCGTGCTTATCGGTAGGCAGCAACCGCTGGGCTCACACCCGGTTTCACGAGTGGTGGGCGCTGTGGCAGTCGCTGCGAGCGCCGTCATGGATGCTTCGCGCACCGGAGGTCATGCAGGGATTCGTGCCCGACGCCGTGCTGACCGTGGCGCACGGCCACGCCTGGGTGGCGGCGGCCGCGTACGCCGACCGTCAGGGCCTACCGCTGCATCTAATCGTCCATGACGATTGGCCCCGCATGGTCACCTTGCCGGGGCCGTTCACGAACCGGGTGGATTGTCAGTTCGGACGGACATACCGCTCGGCGGCTTCCCGACTATGTGTCTCGCCGTGGATGGCCGAGTTCTATGAGCAGCGATACGGCGCCACCGGGCGCTTGATGCTGCCATCGCGCGCGGTGGCCGCGCGGACGTTCGAAGCGCCGCCCGAGCGCTTGCGGCACCAAGGACCGGGCCTCACGCTGGGACTCGCCGGCTCGATCCGCGCGGCCGAGCACTTCACCCTGCTTCGCACGCTGGCGCGCGGGCTACAACCCAGTGGGGGACGCGTGCTGGTGTTCGGCCCGGTGACTTCCGAGGACGCAGTAGCGGCTGGCTTGCGAGAGCCCAACATCCAGTGGGGCGGCCTGCTGGAGTCGGGGGAACTCGTCGATCGCCTGCGAGCTGACGTCGACGTGCTTCTGGTGCCGATGTCATTTGCGGCGGCCGATGCCGCAAACATGCAGGTTAACTTTCCCAGCAAACTTGCTGAATATACCGCCGTCGGGCTGCCGATCCTGATCGTCGGTCCCGGTTACTCGTCAGCGGCCCGGTGGGCCAGGGATTATCCCGGCGTCGCTGAGCTCGTCGAATCGGCCGAGCCGGCGGCGGTCCTGGCGGCGTTGCGCAGGCTCGCCACTGAACCCGAGTATCGTGTGCAGTTGGCGTCGCGGGCTCTTGAGGTCGGCGCGAGCCTCTTCTCGCACGAGGCGGCGTGGGACGTGTTCGCGGATGCCTTGTCCCACCCTGAGACGCGCTGACCGTTGGCCTTCTTCTCCGTCATCATTCCGGCGTTCAATCGGCGGGCCCTGCTCGCGCGCACGTTGGAGTCGGTCTGGTCCCAGCGCCACAAGGATTTCGAGGTCATCGTGGTGGACGATGGCTCGACCGATGGCACCGCGGCGTTCCTGGAATCGCTGCACGGGCGGCTTCGGGTGATCCGCCAGGACCATCGCGGTCCGGGCGCCAGCCGCAACGCGGGGGCGGCGAGCGCCACGGGCGAGTATCTGGCGTTCCTCGACAGCGATGACCTCTGGTTTCCGTGGAGCCTCGACGTGTTTCGGACCCTGATCGCGCGACACCAGCGGCCCGCGCTGCTGTGCAGCAACTATCTCCAATTCACGGCCGAGCCCGAATTGTCTGGCGCGCGGGAGGACCCGGCCCGCGGTGAGTGTTTCTCCGACTACCTGGACTCGTGGCACCGCCACCGGGTGGTTGGTGCCGGCATGCTGGTGGTACGGCGAGCGGCTTTCGAGGCCGTTGGCGGCTTTGCCCAGGAGCCCTGTAACCTGGAGGATCACGACCTCGCGCTCAGGCTGGGCGAGGCCCCCGGCTTCGTGCAGATCACGACGCTGACCCTCGCCTGGCGCCGGCACGTGGGAGGCACCACCAACGAGATGGCCAAGAACGCGGCCGGGTGCCAGCGCCTCCTTCGGGCGGAACGCGCCGGCGAGTACCCGGGGGGACCGGGGCGCGCGGCCGCCCGGCGGCAGATCATCACGCAGCACGCGCGGCCGACGTCCATCGAGAGCGGACGCGCCGGCCTGCTTGCCGACGCGTGGTCCATCTACCGGGCGACCCTGCGGTGGCACGTGGCACTTGGCCGCTGGAAGTACATCCTGACGTTCCCCCCCTACCTGGCATTCGCGGCGGTGTCGCGCCTCGTGCGCCACCCGCCGCCGGGGTCCTCGCGCTGATCAAGCCCCTTCTGAAATCGTGGCTTCAGTCGCTCGGTTGGTACGAACAGGGCAGCCGGCTCTGGATCGCCATGGAGCCGAGGCTGATCAAGGCCACGCGCGCGCTGACCCGCAAGAACCAGCGGCTGGCGGCCGCCTACCTCGCCAGTCACGAGACACCGAGGCTGCACGTTGGCTGTGGCGACAACGAACTTCCGGGCTGGCTGAATACTGAATTGTGTCCCCGCGGCGGCCAGATCTTCCTGGACGCGACCAGGCCCTTTCCGTTGCCCGATTCGACGTTCGCATCGGTTTACAGCGAGCACATGATTGAACACATCGCGGCCGGGCAAGCCGAGACGATGCTCAGCGAGTGCTTCCGCGTCATGACGCCCGGCGCAGTCATCCGCATCGTCACGCCCGATCTCGCGTTCCTGCTGCGGCTGCTCGAGTCGCCCCCGGCGCCTGACGTGGCTGCCTACATCCGCTATAGCCTCGATGCCCACCGCCTTCAGGCCCCCGCCGCCGACGGCGTCTACGTGTTCAATAATTTCGTGCGGGCATGGGGCCACCAGTTCATTCACACCGAAGCAACCTTGCGAGCGCTGATGGCTCGCGCCGGGTTCGAAGAGATCCGAACCTGCCGCTTGGCCGAGAGTGCCGACCCGGCAATGGCGGGTCTCGCCAAAGCCGATCGCATGCCCGCGGGATTCCTGGACATGGAGTCGCTGGTGCTCGAGGGCAGACGGCCTGCCCGGCGTGGTTGACCAGCCGGTGGCCAGTCTGGCCACCGTGCTCATCACGACGAAGAACCGCCGAGACGAGTTGCGCACGGCGCTCCAGTCCGTGGTGGCGCAGACGGTCCC
>CAYHCW010000013.1:0-14807 GCA_964355025.1 uncultured Gemmatimonas sp.
CCTAGCACCTAGCACCTAGCACCTAGCACCTAGCACCTAGCACCTAGCACCTACCACCTCCCGTTTGATGCCTCGCCTCCTCCCCTCCGCCCCCGAAGTCCGCGAAGCCGCCGCGCGCCTGCGCGGTGTGGCCGTGCGCACCCCGTTGCGGCGGTCGGCCGCGCTCTCCGAGCTGGCCGGCGGTGACGTCTACCTGAAGCTCGAGACGGAGCAGCTCACTGGTTCGTTCAAGGTACGTGGGGCGTTCAACGCACTGGCGCAACTCACCCCCGAGGAGCGCGCGCAGGGCGTGGTGGCATCGAGCGCGGGGAACCACGGGCTTGGCGTCGCCGAGTCGGCGCAGCGGCTCGGCATTGCCACCACGATCTTCGTGCCGTCGAACGCGCCCGTGGTGAAGAAGCAGGGCATCGCGCAACGCGGGGCGCGGGTCATCGACGAAGCCGCCGACTACGACGACGCCATGGTCCGCGCGCGGGAGTTCGCCCGACAGACAAACACGACGTTTCTGCACCCCTGCCTTGGCGTGCCGCTGCTCGCCGGCCAGGGCACGGTCGCCAGCGAGGTGCTGGACGAACTGCCGTCGCTGCAGACGATGCTCGTCTGCGTGGGCGGCGGCGGGCTGCTGGGCGGCGTGGGCGCGCTGCTGCTGGGCGAGGCGCCGCACGTGCGCGTTGTCGGCGTGCAGAGTGAACGCACCGACGCCATGGCGCGCGCCATCGAGGCGGGGCACGTGGTGGAGATCGAAAGCCTCCCGACGCTGGCCGACGGACTGGCCGGGCAGATCGACGACGATGCGCTGACCATCGGACAGGCGACGCTCGACTCGATTGTGACGGTGAGCGAGGACGAGATCGCCAGTGCGATGGCCTGGCTCTGGCTGGCCGAGGGCGTGCGCGCCGAGGGATCGGGTGCCGTATGCGTGGCCGCGCTGCGCACCGGGCGCCTGAGCTACCTCACGCCGCCGATCGTGGCGATCGTCAGCGGTGGCAACATCGACGAGGGGAGATTTGAGGCGGTGCTGGCTGCGGAGACGAAGTGAAGCTTTACGCTCTACGCCGTAAGCCGTAAGTCGTACGCACGCGTAACACTTATAACGTATGGCGTATAGCTTACAGCTTCGTTTCAATCCCGAATGACATGTCCCTCTCGATAACCTTCCTTGGCACCTCGGCCTCGCGCCCCACCGTGGAGCGCGGGGTGTCGGCCGTGGCCGTGGTGCGCGAGGGCGAGACGATGCTGGTGGACTGTGGCGAGGGGACCCAGCGGCAGATGATGCGCTACGGCGTGTCGTTCAACTTCGGCGACCTGCTGTTCACGCATTTCCACGCCGACCACCTGCTGGGCGCGCTGGGGCTGATGCGCACGTTGTCGCTGCAGGGGCGCACCGAGCCGCTGCACATCTGGGGACCTCGGGGCGTGGCACAGGTGATGAAACGCGCCGAAGCGCTGGTCGGCGAGCGGCTGAGCTATCCGGTGGAGATCACGGAGGTCACACCCGGCGAGCCGATCAAGCGCAAGGAGTACGTGATCCTGCCGTACCCGGTGGAGCATCGCGGCGCGGTGGCCGTGGGCTATGCGCTCATCGAGGACGAGCGCCGCGGACGCTTCGACCCCGACCTCGCGCGGGCACTCGGCATTCCCGAAGGGCCGCTTTGGGGGAAGATCCACAAGGGCGAGACGCTCACGCTCGACGATGGCCGCGTGGTGACGCCGGCCACGCTGGTTGGTCCCACGCGCACCGGACGTCGGCTGGTCATCACCGGCGACACGCGTCCGTGCGCGTCAAGCATCGAAGTGGCGAAGGGCGCCGACCTGCTGGTGCACGAATCCACGTTTGGCGATGAAGAGGCGGCACGGGCCGTCGAAACCGGGCACAGCACGGCGCGCGAGGCGGCGAAGGTGGCGCTCGAAGCGGGAGTGAAGCGCCTCCTGCTCACCCACTTCTCCGCGCGGTACTCGCGCGACCCGTCCGACCTGGAGCGCGAGGCCAAAGAGGTATTCCCGCAGGTCACCATCGCGCGGGACGGCATGGAGATCGACGTGCCGTATGAGCACGAGGCGACAACTAGCAGCTAGCAGCTAGCCGCTAGCAGTTGCCGGTCCGCGAACCCCGCGTCGCGCGCGTGCCAGTGGGTCACGGCACTCTCGCCGAGCATCCAGCAGAAGTAGACATCCCGTCCGTCGAGCGTGCCGGGAAAGTCCACCAGGCCCACGTCGAGCGCTCGCACTTCGACACCCAACTCGGCCAGCTCGCGCACGCCGAGTTCAATCTCGGCGGCCAGGCGCTGCGTCTGGGCCTGAGCGCGCTCGGCCTCGGCGTTCTCGAGCACATTGTCGTGGCTGGTGAGCTCCACCTGGCGCACGGCGTCCTGCCACCGGCGAAAGCAATCCACGAGATCGGCCACGATACGCCGAACGAGCGGCAGCGCGTTGTTGGCGCGCTGCGCCGTGTAGGGCAGCGTGACCTTGAGGATTGGCGTCTCGCGGGAGGCGCTCATCGCGAGGCGGTGTGCGCGATGGCTGCCGGTCCGCGCGGTCGCGGAGCCTGCACGATGCGCGCCTCCGAGGAGTACATCGCGGCGGCGTCAAAGGCGCGTATGAGCGCCTGCCGTCCCTCGCGCGACATGGCGGGCGCATCGAGCCAGAAGATGCGCCGCACCGGACCGCGCACCACGCCAATGGGCCACTCATGCGCGCCATCCCGGAGCGCAAGCGTTGCGCGGTCGCCCGCAGCCGAGTCGGTGCGCGCCACCAACTCGAACCGCTCGCGCGGCCAGCGGTGCATGGACGCCGGGCCGAGCGGCAGCTCTTCACGCACGCCACGCCACCAGGGCGCTTCGGTCATGCGCTGCGGCGGCAGCGGCAGCGTCAGGCCACCCGCGCTCCCCCCGGAACCGGGCACGGCAAACTGCACCTGGGGCACGCGATCCTGCGCTCCGACGGAAAAGCTGCCGGCGCTGAAGTCAAAGTGCTGCAGCGCGCTCGCCGCGGCCTGCCGGCGCACGCCGGCAGCGGACTGCAGTGAATCGCGCACGCCGCGCCACGCGGCCTCGGCCTGCGGCACGACGCGCAATGCTTCGGCCTCACCGAACAGGCCGCCCACCGTGAGCTCATCGCCCGACCGCAGGTCAACGACCCCGCGATGCGCGGCGTGCCGGTTCGACATGCCACTGATGTCGATGTCGGTGAGGTGCTCGTACGACAGGAACGGGCCGTGCACGTCGAGGACTCGCAACTCGGCCATCGCCGACGTGCGCGGATGCTCGGCGCCGTCCTCGTCGGCCGCGAGCGGTCGCTCGTCGGGATGCTCGCGCGCAAAGCGCTCGGCCATGCCGGCCACCTCGCCATCGGCCAGCAGTTCGGTCGAGTCGCCCGAGATCAGGTCACGGCGAAACAGGCGCTGCCCCACGAAGACCGCATCGTAGTACGACCGGTCGTCGTCAGCCAGGTAGAGTTCAGAGAACCGATTGTCCACGCGCGCCAGGATCAGCGGAGCGCCGCGCATGCGAATGCCGCGCGCATCGGCCGTCACCCAGAAGGTGGAATCGGCGTTTGCCACGAGAAATTCCGCGTGCAGCGCCGGACCCTGCGGCGCGCGCATGCAGGCCGCGAGGGCGAGAAGCGGGAGTAGGGCTCGGCGGGGCACGCCGCAATATAGCAGGGCCACCGGGGTCGCTCCCTCGCGCTGCGGTCGCATAACTTCCACGTCATGCGTCGTCGCCTCCTGCTGCCCCTGCTCATCGTCCTGCCGCTCGCGGCCCGCTCGCAGGTCGCTGCGACGACGGCTGCCCCAAAAGGCGCCCCGGCCACGGCGCTGCCGCGCCTCATCGAGTCCCCCATCGTGCGCGGCGTGTACGTCAACCGCTTTGCGGCTCAGAGCACCAGGCGCATGCGCCAGCTGATTGCGCTCGCCGACGCCACCGAGATCAACGCGTTTGTCATCGACATCAAGGACGAGTTCGGGATCAACTACAAGTCCACGGATGCGCTGGTGCGTCGCAATGCGGGCAATGCGGGCACCGTCGGCGACCTGCACGCCCTGCTCGACACGCTGAAGGCCCACAAGATCCTGGCCATCGCCCGCATCGTCGTGTTCAAGGACTCGGTGACGGCGCGCGTGAATCCGCAGTGGACCATTCGCAGGGCGGACGGCACCGCGTGGCGCGACAAGCAGGGGCTGGCGTGGGTCAATCCGTACAATCGCGAGCTGTGGGACTACAACGTTCGCATTGCCGAAGAAGTGGTAAAGCAGGGCTTTGGCGAAGTGCAGTTCGACTACATCCGGTTTCCGGAGCCGTACCAGTCACTGCCGGTGCAGGTGTTTCCGGGCGCGAACGGGCAGGACAAGCCGGCGGCGCTCGCCGAGTTCCTCACCTATGCGAAGGGGAGAATCGGCAAGCTGGGGGTGCGCACCACGGCCGACATCTTTGGACTGGTGACGACACTGGCTGGTGCGCTGGAAGTCGGCCAGCAGTGGGAGGCGCTCTCGACGCGTGCCGACGTGCTGCTGCCGATGGTGTATCCGTCGCATTATCCTCGCGGCGCGTTCAACGTGGCCCGCCCGAACGCCGAACCGTACACGGTGGTGTTCGCGGCCATCAACCGGGCGCGCGAGCGTGACGAGAAGCTGGGCATTCGCTCGGCAGAGCACGTGCGGCCCTGGCTGCAGGCGTTTTCGCTGGGGCCGCCGCCGTACGGGCCGGCGGAGATCCGCGCGCAAAAACAGGCGGTCTACGACGCCGGGTACGATGGTTGGGTGCTGTGGCACCCCGGGTCGAAGTACGAGCCATTCCTTGCCGGGCTCGATGCCACACTCACCTCGCGCAAGAAGGCGCCGGCATCGAGGCAGGTCGGAAAGTAGCGGCGCTCGGGCGGCATGTCACCCGAGGCCGCGTGCACTCACGCACCCGGCTCCCGTGGCAGCAGCAGGTCCTCGAGGAAGAACGCCGAGAGCTCGGCACGGCCTCCCAACCCCGACTTCTGGTAGACGGCCACCGCGTGCTGGCGCACCGTGCGCTCGCCGCGCTGCGTGGCGCCGGCGATCTGCTTGTGCCCGTAGCCCTTCAGCAGGAGCAGGGCCACTTCGCGTTCGGTGGGGGTGAGCTTCCACGCCGCAAACTGGTGGTCGATGGCCGCGCCAAGCCCGGCCAGCGCCGACTGGGCACTCGCGCGCCACTGATCGCGCTCGGCCGACAGGGTCTCGTGCCGTGCGGCGAACGCCCGGCGCGTCATCGCGAGTGAGCGCGAGGCGCGTCGCCATCCGCGCCACAGGTAGACAGCGAAGGAGAAGCTGGTCGCCATCATCGCCAGCTCGAACAGCACGTGCGCTGACAGCCAGCTCTCCGGCTTGTCGGACGCCAGGTCGATGGCGCCTCCGACGGCGACCAGGAGAAGAATTCCCGCCACCACCAGCGGTACGCCTCCGGCTTCGCCGTCCTCGTCATCGAGCATGATCTGTTGGTCCATGCCTAACGCTAAGCCAAGCCACGCGTTGTGCGCCATCCGGCAAATGACGGACGTCCATTGCCGGAGCGTCGGATGGCAAATGCCGGATGGTACGGTGGACGTTGGCGGCCAATACTCCCGCTCATCCTCAACCGGAGTTGCCTGTGCTGCCCGATCCTCTTCATCCCGCCGTCGTTCACTTCCCCGTGGTCCTGTCCGTCCTCATCCCGCTGGTCGCCGTGGGCGCACTGTGGGCCATCAAGCGTGGTGTCTGCCACAGGCGTGCGTGGGGCGTCACGACGGCGGTGGCCGCGGTTCTCGCGCTGAGCGCCTGGGCAGCTGTGCAGACTGGCGAACAGCAGGAAGAGCGCGTTGAGGACGTGGTTGGCGAGTCGCGCATGGAGCAGCACGCCCAGGCGGGCGAGACGCTGTTGTTCACGTCGGCGGGACTGCTGGCGGTCGTCGCGCTGGGCCTGATGCCCGGCACGACCGGGCGCGCGGCGCGCTATGCCGGCGCGGCGGGAACGCTTGCGGTGGCGGCCCTGGCGTACCAGGTGGGAAGCTCCGGCGGTGAACTCGTCTACAAGTACAACGCCGGTGCGGTGTATGCGGCGTCCGACAGCACGGCCCAGGGTGGTGGCGCGGCGAACGAAACCAAGGTACGCGGCGGAGACGCGGACAAAGGAGAGAAGGAGGAGGAGGGCGAGAAAGGCGAAGGCGGCCGTTAGCGCCGACTGCCCAGACTCAGGGCGCGCACGACGCGTCGAGCCACCCCGGCAGTGTGGCGTTGGCCCTCAACCGCCAGCGCCCCTCGCCCCGGGCGACGGCCGTGGCGGCGGTCACGCGACAGGTGCTCGGCGCTCCCGCCACGACGATGCCAAAGAAGTCAGTGAGCGCCGCACTCGCCCAGCGCACGGCGTGACGCGGGCCGAGCAGCGTCAGCAGCGCCGGCTCGGCGCGCGCGCCGCGCGTGACGTCCACCAGCTCGATGCCGGGAAGCGTGGCGCCGCGCGCGCTGATGCCCGATGCGCGCCGCTCGCCGTTGACGAGGGCGGCCGCGCCGAGCAGGTAGTCGTTGGACGCGCCGTACAGCGCCACACGGCGCGCGACCCGAGGCAGTTGTGGCGCAAAGTCCGCGCGGAACCTCGCCGCGCCAACGTCGGGTGAAAAGATGCCAAACGCGCGCAACGGGCGTGCCTCGAGGCGCTGACGCAGGGCGGTGTCACCGACCACCGCGTCGAGTGCGATGCGGGTACCCATGGAGTGGGCCACCAGCACCGCGTGCGGCGCCAGGGAATCGACGAGCCGCAGCAGGTGCGCGAGCGCGTTCCCGCTGCGCGCCGCCGCCGCCGCGTCGTTGCGATACGCACGCGCCGGTGTGGGGGGCGCCACGTAATACGCGTGCGTTGGCCACAGGAAGACGATGAGCGGGCCGCCGTGCGCTCCACGCGCCTTCACCTGCACTCCCTGGGCGACGGCGGTGCCAGGGGCCGACGAATACCCGTGCACGTACATCAGCGCCGCGTGCCGTGCGGTGGTGTCGCGAATGGCGCCGGCCAGGCGAGCCGACCACTCGGCCTCCCCCAGCGCTGCCGAGTCCAGCCGTTGCACGTGCATCGTGGCGAGGGCGCGGGTGCCGCCGTCACCCGTGACGAGCCGGCTGACGTAGATGCCGTACCAGAGCGAATCCGAGACAACACGCGTGAACCCGCTCTCCACGCGGCGGCGATTGGAGGCGACGAACACCGTGTCAACTACCGTGTCGGCGGGTGCGCGCGCCGGTGCGAGCACGGGCGACAGCGACAGGGTCGCGCCCAGCAAGAAGGTGATCACACGAGCGCCGAGATGCGGTTGGCGTCGATGGCGCGCGTCGCAAGATCGCCCAGCGCGGCGACCGCGAGGTCGAGTGCGGAGAACCGCGGATCGCGAGTATGGCCGGCTGCGTACCGGGCAAAGATTTGTTGCGCGATGACCGCCACCTTGAAGAGCCCAAACGCCAGCAGCCAGACGCGGTCCCCCGCAGAACGGCCGCTGGCCGCTTCGTACGCTGTTACCACGTCGTCGCGGGTCCAGTTCCCCGGCAACGACGTGATGCCAAGGCCGAGTTGCAGCAGCGGCGGCGGGTCGCTGGCTTCGAGCCAGTAGCCGAGTGTCGTCGCCAGGTCGAGCCGCGGATCGCCAATGGTCGCCATTTCCCAGTCGAGCACGGCGCGCACACGCGTGGGGTCGGCGGGGTCGAGCACCAGGTTGTCGAACTTGAAGTCGTTGTGCACCAGCGTGGCGTCGCCGTCGGCCGGCGCGTGCGCGGCGAGCCACGCGGCCACGCGCTCGATGCTCGCCACGTCGCCAGTGCGCGCCGCCGCCCATCGCTTGCTCCAGCCGGCGACCTGCCGCTCGACGTATCCCTCGGGGCGGCCGAGTGACTCGAGGCCGCGGACGCGCCAGTCCACCGCGTGCAGGCCGACGAGGGTGTCGATGACCGCCGCGGAGAGTGCGCGCAGCTGCCGCGGTTCGAGCACGAGCGCGCGGGGCAGGGCGCCACGCAAGATGAGGCCGCGCACACGCTCCATCACGAAGAACGGTGCGCCGATGACTCCGGCGTTGTCGCAGATTGCGATGACCGCCGGCACGCGCTCGTACGCCGGACGCAGGGCGGCGAGCAGGCGGCCCTCGCGCAGCACGTCGTGGGCGACTCCCGGCTTCACGCCGAACGGTGGACGGCGGAGCACGAACTCGCCGCCGCCGGCGCGCACGAGGTACGTGAGGTTCGAGAAGCCGCGGGGAAACTGCTCGATCTCGATCGCGCCGACCGGTCCCACGGTCTCGGTCCACCACTCCCGCAGTGCGTCGAGGGGGATGGCCTCTCCCGGGCGCACGTCGGTCGCGGCGTCGATGAGCGCGTCGTCCGTCATGGTCACCCGGTCAGGTGCGCGCCTTGGCGTACCTCTCGAGGGTGCGCCGCGCGACCGCGTCCTTGTGCACCTCGTCGGGGCCATCGTAGATGCGCGACGCGCGCTCGTGCGCCCACCAACCGGCCAGCGGGGTGGCATCGGTCAGGCCAAGCGCGCCGTGCACCTGCAGCGCCCGGTCGAGCACGCGCTGCATCACTTGCGGCACGAAATACTTGATCATCGACACTTCGTCGCGCGCGCTGCGTGCGCCGTCGTGTTCCACGGTGCGCGCCACGTCACGGACAAACAGCCGCGCCGCCGTGATCTCGGCGCGGCTTTCGGCGATCCAGTGGCGGATCACCTGCTTGCCGGCCAGCGGGTCGCCGGGCGATAGCTCGCGTGAGAGCGCGTAGCGGCACATCAGCTCGAGCGAGCGGTCGCAGATGCCGATCCACCGCATGCAGTGGTGAATGCGGCCTGGCCCCAGCCGCTCCTGCGCGAGCGCAAAGCCGGCGCCCTCGGCGCCGATCAGCGCCGACGCCGGCACGCGGCAGTCGGTGAACGTCACCTCGCCGTGGCTGGCCCAGCCCCCGCCGGCATGCCCCATCACGGGAATGTTGCGTGCAAGAGCGAAGCCGGGCGTATCGGTGGGCACGATGAACATGGACGCGCGATGGTGCGGCTTGGCCGCCGTCGGGCTGGTCACCGCCATCGTGACGGCGAAGGCCGCGCCCTCGGCTGACGATGCAAACCACTTGCGACCGTTGATCACCCAGCTGTCGCCGTCGCGCACCGCCGCGGTGTCGAGCCACACCGGATTGGAGCCGGCACGACCCGGCTCGGTCATCGCGAAGCACGAGCGAATGCGGCCGGCGGCGAGGGGACGCAGCCACTGCTCGCGATGCTCCGGCGAGCCGTGGCCGAGCAGCAACTCCATGTTGCCGACGTCGGGCGCCTGCACGTTGCAGGCGTAATGCCCAAAGGGCGTGCGCCCAAGCACGGCGCTCACTTCGGCGAAATCGGCCAGCGGGAGCGACAGCCCGCCCCACTCGACGGGGAGGTGCGGCGTCCAGAGGCCGCGTTCGCGGGCGGCCGAGCGGGCGGAGTCGAGGTGCGCGACGATGGCGGGCCACGGGTTGCCGAGCACCAGCGGCTCGAGCGGCAGCAGCACGTCGTCAACGAACGCAGCATAGCGTGCGAGTAACTCAGTCATGCGTGCTAAGCTATGGGGCGCTCTCCGGTGTCGCCATCCGTTGCCGAAGGCTACTTTTCCGGTCCTCTGAATCTGCGAATTCCGCCCGCACCACACGAGCACCCATGCCGCACTTCACGAGCAACGGCGTTTCCTTCTACTACGAAGACACCGGTGGTCCGGGGCCAGCGATCGTGTTCAGTCACGGCCTGATGATGTCCTCGCGCATGTGGCGCGCGCAGGTCGATGCGTTCAAGGCGCGCTATCGGTGCATTGCCTACGATCATCGGGGCCAGGGGCAGAGCAGCGATCCGGGCGGGCGCAGTCACGACATGGAGACCTGTTTTCGCGACGCCGTGGCGGTGATCGAGGGACTCGACGCGCGGCCGTGCCACTTTGTCGGGCTCTCCATGGGGGGGTTCGTCGGCATGCGACTCGCCGCGCGGCGTCCCGACCTGCTGTATTCGCTGTCGCTGCTGGAAACGTCAGCCGAGCCCGAGGCCCCAGAGAACGTGCCGCGGTACCGCCTGCTCTCGTGGGTCGCCCAGTGGCTTGGTACGCGCTACGTGGTCGATCGCGTGATGCCGATTCTGTTTGGCCGCACGTTCCTGGCGAATCCGGCGATGGCCGAGGTTCGGGCGTCGTGGCGCGCGGAAATTGCGTCGTGTCCGCGAACGATCGTGCGCGCGGTGCGGGGCGTCATCGAGCGTGCCGGTGTCATGGACGAGATCGCCTCGGTGCGGCTGCCGACGCTGGTGGTGGTCGGCGACGAGGATGTGGCCACCCCTCCGCCGAAGTCACGCCGCATTCAGCAGCTGGTGCCCGGCGCGCGCCTGGCCCGCATTGCTACGGCCGGCCACTCAAGTCCCGTCGAGCAGCCGGCCGAGGTGACGCAGGTGCTCTCAGACTTTTTCGCGACGCTCCCGTACTAGCACACGCGCATCCCACAGGGCGCGCTCGATGGCGGCCAGCCGATCCTGGTAGCCGCGCGCGTGGCGCAGCAGCACCGAGACGCGGTGCGACCCGGCGCCCCCCACGAGCACAAGCACGACGGTGAGCACCAGCCAGAAGATCAGTGGGTCGGGGCCAACGCTGCCCCCCCACGGGTTGCCGCCGAGAAAGCTGGCCAGATACTCGGGGCCACTGAGCGTCAGGACAAAGGCAAAGCCGAGTGTGAGGACGCCGATGATGCCGGCGTGCAGGTAGGCCAGCACACGCATGCCTCGCCCTTCGGTGAGGTTAGTGCCGAGCGTGGCGGCTGCCTCGTCGAGTTCCTCGGCGCCGAGCGACTCGAGGGGAGGCCGGCTGAACGGCTCCGGCTGCGCGATGCTCCACGCCCACGACCGGCTCCGCCGCCGGCGGCGGCGGCGGACACCCTTGCCCAGCAGGCCGTCGAGCTGGGCGAGGCGGTTCAGGATTTCCCGCTGCCGTGTGCGCGCCACACGCACCCGCTCGCGTTGACGGTCGTAGCGCTGCGCAAAGTAGCCGGCCAGCGGCGTGGCCAGCGCGAGCAGGATGATCAACGACGTCATCTGCGTGAACCGCGTCTGCTGGCTGAGCGCCCACTCCGTTGGCGTCAGCACGAAGACCGCGACCGTCAGCGCGATGGAGAGCGTGATCACCAGAAAGGCAACGAACATCCAGCCGCGCCGCTTCCGGAAGTTGATGCGCCCCAGAACGCGCCGATTCTCGATGCGCAGCGTGTCCACCTCGCGGTTCATGACGGCGTGGGCATCCTCGTCCGGGAACACCTGCAGCGGCATGGTGGTGCTTGATCTGCTGGGTCTCACTGGGTATCCCGGTCGAAACGCTCGGCATCGGCGGCCGTCCCTGAGCGGGCCGGTCGCCAGCCTCGCGACAGTGTCTCGTATTCTTTCAGACGACCGAGGCAGAGTCAATGGCACGGCTATCACAATGTGATAGATGATTCCGGATTCAGGATCTCGGATCGCGATTCCTGATCTCGATTTCGGATCACGATGCGCGATGGGCGCACGGAGATTCCCGCGCGCCCATCGTTGATCGTCATCCGCATTCGGAGTCCTTGATCGCGATCCGATATCCGGAATCCGGATTCGTCGCTACGGAGTCGCCGTCGCAGTGAGCACCACCGGCGACAGCACCGACGCCGACACCATGGCCGTCTGCGTGCCCACGTTCGGTCCGAGTGTCCATTTGCCGACCACTTCGCCCAGGGAATTCGTCAGGACCGTCTGGGGTGAGATCGCGCCGCCGCCGCCCGTCACCTGAAAGAGCACCGTGACGCCGGACATCGGCACGTTGCCCGAGCCGACGACGCGCACGACAATCGACGTCGCCAGCGATGCGCCGTTCTTGGCGCTCTGGTTGTTGCCCTGCGCCACCACGATGTCGCTCGGCAGGATGCCGATGGCGTCGATCTTCACGGGATCAACCCCCGGCACGCTCGCCATCAGCCGGTTGCCCGTGAAGGTGGGCCCCGTGGTCCACTTGGCCTTGTACTCCCCCTGCGCGTCGCTCACACCGGAGGCGGGGAGTACTGAGCCGCCGCCCTCGGACACGACGAGCGACACCGGGATGCCGGGCATCGCCGTGCCCATGTTGTCGGTGACGCGCAGGACGATTGGCACCGGGAGTTCCTTGCCGGCCTGCACCGACTGGTAGTTGCCCTGCACGATCGTGAGCGCGGCGGGGACCACGGGCTCGACGGCGACGGTCTTCTTGCAGCCAGCGAGGAGCAGGACGGCCATCACGGCCGCCGGCGCACGCCGCATCATGGGAGCGATCAGTGGAGTAGACATAGGTCGTACCCCGAGTATCGGCCGAGCGTCGCCGGGCTGAAGCCGTCAGTACTGCCCGGGGTGGTAGGCCTGCGCGGCGCTGAAGAAGCCCCGCAGGTGCGCGATGTCCTTCTCGACGTCGCCGCTCATCACCTGGGGTGGGTGCAGCACGAAGCGCCTGCGCGGGAAGTCGAAGGCCACCGGTACGATGGGCACGCCCGCCCCCACCGCGACCCAATAGAATCCCGTGCGCCACTGCGGGATCTTCTTGCGCGTGCCCTCGGGGGAGAGCGCCAGGATGATGCGGTCACGCGTCGTGAAGTACCCGATGGTCTGGTCGACGACGTTATTGGGTGACGACCGATCCACGGGGACGCCGCCCAGCCATCGAAAGAAGAACCCGAAGGGCCGGCGAAAGAGCGTGTCCTTGCCGAGGAACGTGCCGCGTATCCCCAGCCCGAACATGGCCATCAAGCCGGTGGGAAAGTCCCAGTTGGACGTGTGCGGTGCGACGATGAGCACGAACTTCGGCAGGTTCGGGAGCGCCCCCTCGAAGCGCCAGCCGGTGAGCAGCAGCATGGCCCGGGCCAGGAGGTTCGTGAGGATGTTGCCGCGGCGCGGGACTTGGTCGCCTACGGGGGGGATTAGCATTCTGGGTGCAGGGGAAGAGGCACAGTGGAGTGCACAGGAAGGGGCACAGTGGAGTGCAGAGGAGGGGGGAAAGAGGACCCCGCCACCGGCGGAGGAACCTCGCCGCATCATTCGCGTACTGCAAGCCGTATGATGTAGCATTCACCCCGCACGTTGCACTGCGCACCCCACTGTGCCTGTTCGCCCTGCACCCCACTGTGCCCGTTCGCCCTGCACTTCACCATTCAGTCCGCCCTCCCCATGAAGCGCCTCGCCCTCATCCTGCTGCTGCCCGCCGCCCTCTCCGCCCAGCGCCCTACGACCGCCGCCGACGTCCGGCGCCTGCTCTATCCGCTGGCCGACGACTCCATGGCCGGCCGCATGACGGGCTCCCCCGGCGAGGCGAAGGCCGCGCGGATGATTGCCGCCGAGATGCAGCGCGCCGGCTTGAAGCCCCTGGGCGACAGCGGCTACTTCCAGCGCGTGCCGGTGGCGGCCATGCCGCTGGCCACGCCCTCGCGCAGCGGGCGCACCGAGCGCCTGGTGCTGCTGAAGTCGCTGGCCGACCTTGATACGGTGCCCGTCGAACGTCGTCGCCCGTCGGTCAACGTGGTCGGTGTCCTCGAGGGAAGCGACCCCGCGCTGAAGAGCGAGGTGGTGCTCGTGGACGCGCACTTCGACCATGTCGGCGTCGGGCGCGCCATCAATGGCGACTCGATCTACAACGGGGCTGATGACGACGCGTCGGGCGTGACGGCGGTACTCGAGATCGCGCGCCAGCTCTCCGCCGGCCCGCGGCCAAAGCGCACCG
The DNA here is from genome assembly GCA_964355025.1 of uncultured Gemmatimonas sp. Classification (GTDB taxonomy): domain Bacteria; phylum Gemmatimonadota; class Gemmatimonadetes; order Gemmatimonadales; family Gemmatimonadaceae; genus PNKL01. Next base: position 13,729 of record CAYHCW010000013.1, read on the forward strand.
TCCTGTTCGCCGCCACGACGGGCGAGGAGGTCGGCCTGTTCGGCACGCGCTGGTTCATCGATCATCCACCCGTGCCACTCTCCCAGTTTGTCGCCAACCTCGAGATCGAGATGATCGGTCGACCCGATTCACTCGCCGGCGGTGCAGGGAAGGCCTGGCTCACCGGCTACGAGCGCTCGAACATGGGGGAGCAACTGGCACAGGCCGGTCTGCCGATCGTGCCCGACAAGCGACCCGACCAGCGCTTCTTCGAGCGCAGCGACAACATCGCCTTCGCGCGACGCGGCATCGTGGCTCACACGGTGTCGTCGTTCAACCTGCACACCGACTATCACCAGCCGAGTGATGACGTGAAGGGGATGGACTTCGAGCACATGGCCGCCGTCATCAACGCCGCGGCCTCGGCGACGCGGCTGCTGGCCGACGGGCCAAAGCCGGAGTGGAAGCCCGGCGGCGCGCCCACCACACCGGCCCCTCGTCCGCCAGCCGCGGCGGCGCCGAAGCCGCCTACGGAGTAGGCACCGCGGCGGCGCCTGAGGGCTCGTCCTCGACTCGCCACGCGCGCGCGATGGGGGCGAGTACGACGGCCGCGACGAGGCCCAGCACGACGACGCTGGCCCCGACGCCGAGGAAGATGTCGTCGTACGCCGGTACGCCGGTGCGCCGGCGCGTCAGCTCCACGGCGATGCCGCCGGCGATGGGTCCAAACAGGAAGCCGAAGCTGCCGGCGATCTGGAACGTGCCAAACAGCCCCTCGCCGGCGCCGCGCCTCGCGAACTCCGACACGAGCAACAGGTTGGGCGAGAACATCATGGCGCTCGTCAGGCCCGACGCGACCATCATCGCGGGGAGCAGCGCACCGGGCACGAGTCCATAGGTGGCAAAGGTGAGGCCGAACGCGACCGTACCCGTGATGATCAGCGGGTACCAGCCCCATCGGTCGGCCAGGCGCCCCACCGGCCAGCAGAGCAGCGCGAACGGCAGCATGAAGAGCGACATCAGCACGCCTCGCTGCGACGGCGAGATGCGCTGCACCTCGCTGAGGTACAGCGTGAACGTCGAGACGAAGACGCCCACGG
>CAYHCW010000014.1:0-7572 GCA_964355025.1 uncultured Gemmatimonas sp.
TGGACGGCAAGGTGATGGTGAACAAGGCCCACGTGGTGAAGACCGACATCGAGACGTCGAACGGCGTCATCCATGTCATCGATTCGGTGATCATGCCGCCGGCTGGCATGTAACTGCGGTTCCACAGATGCAGTACGGCCCCCTCGATCGGTGATCGGGGGGGCCGTTGCCTGACCAGTCCGCGCTCCGGTCAGCAGCAGTCGTCGCCACAGGTGGGCGCACCGCGCAAACCCTCCACGCCCTCCCGCGCGATGATCGGCACCATCGCCAGCGCCGCCACGGGGTCGGCCCACCACCAGCCCAGCCAGGCATTGAGGCCCAGCCCCACCAGCAGGATGGCCGACAGATACGTGCACAGCGCCGTCTGCGCCGCCTCGGCGGTCAGCGCACGGCTGCCGAGCGCGATGCCGACCCGGCGCTTCGCCCGAGCGAGCAGCGGCATCACGAGCACTGACGCGGCGGCGAGCGCGATGCCGATGAAGCTCCCGCTTGGCGCCTCGCGGCTCCAGAGCGCGCGACCTGCGTCAATGGTGACGTACAGCGCGAGCACCATGAACAGCGCGCCGATGACGCGGTGGCTCGCACGTTCCGCCGCTGCACGCCGCGCCAGATCCGCGTCGGCGTTCAACCGCCACAAAGCGGTGGCGCTCGCGCCGAGTTCGATGCCGCTGTCGATGCCAAAACCCACCAGCGCCACGCTCCCGGCGGCGAGCCCCGCGGAAATGGCGATGATTCCCTCGAGCGTGTTGTACGCGAGCGTGGCGAGGTTCAGCCGGCGGCTGCGCGCGACGAGGCGCGCGCGCGCATTCTCGGGAGCGGCGATGGTGGGCACGACTGAAATCTAGCGCCCGCGACCCCGCGGTTTGCCCCCTGCCGCGACGCCAGCGATGTTTGTGGGATGACCGACCGCCGCTACGACGAAGCCGAGGTGGCCGAGATCTTTGGCCGCACCGTCGAGCTCGACCGCCGCATGTCCAGCGACGAGTGGGAGCGGCTGGTGGTGGTGCTGCCGCTGGCACTCACGGGAGCGGCAAGCCTTGGCGTAGGCACCGCACGCCTGCGCGGCTGGGCCGGTACGCGTCTGCGTCAGATGGACGACGTCGCCGAGCGCGTTCGACTCGCCCTCGGCCAGGGCAGCACCGACCAGTAACTGTTGGTAGATTCTCGGTCGGCACTGCATCTCTCACCGTTGGATGACCGGAGCCCCTCCATGCGCACGCTTGCTCTTTCCCTCGCCCTCGCCCTCTTCGCCGCCGTCCCGTCGGCCTCTGCCCAGTCAGTCGCCGGCGAGTGGAACGCGTCGATGAACACGCCCGGCGGCACGCGCGAGTTCAAGGTCATCTTCGTGGTGAAGGGCGACTCCCTGAGTGGCACCGTCAAGCGCACATCGGGCGACGTGCCGTTGAGCGGCACCATCAAGGGCAACGACGTGAGCTTCTCGTACTCCATCGATTACGGCGGCAATCCGCTCACCCTCACCGTCGCCGCCGCGCTCGCCGGCGATACGATGAAGGGGACGATCGACCTCGGCGGAGGCGCCACGGAGGCGTTTTCGGCGAAGAAGGCGGCCGCGCCGGCACCGCCGCAGGGCACGCGCTAGCCGAGCTCCTGCAGGAGCTCGAGTTCGGCGATCACCTCGAAGTCCTTCGGCCGGCCGGCGGCGCGCTTCGCACGAATGAGCGCGTCGAGGTTGAGGATGCGCACGTCGTGGCGGAAGATGCGCATGACCGTGGAGTGTGCGCGCAGCTCTTCATACCTCCCTCCGCCGACGATTTCCCCGAGGATGTCGAGACTGCCGACGGTCGTTGTCAGGGTGAAGTTCAGTCCCCTGACGAGCGTCGGCACCGACCACTCGAAGGGCAGTCCCGGCGGCGCGCCGCGCAGGTATGGCTTGAGCGGTGCGAGCGCGCGCACAAGGCGCGCGAGGTTGTCGTCGGCCCTCGAATAGACGACATCGACCACCTGCGTGAACCGTGGCGATCCGTGGGCGCTTGCCGCGAGTCCGCCGACCACGATGAAGTCGACCCCAGCCTTGTCGAGTGCCGCGATCAACCTGGCGTAATCGGTTGGCCTGGCCTTCATCGTGGTCGCTCGGCGACCAACCGCGCGCGCCGCACCTCAGTGGCGAAGCGCGCCATCGCCACGAGGGTTTGCACCCGCTGTTCGGGCGTCTTCCGCAGGTTTTCGCTGAGCAGCGTCTGGTCCACGTCCCGCTTGTAGGCCTCGATCACGGGATCCTCGGCCGGCCGGGGAACGACGTCCAGCTGAAGCTCGTAGCCGGCTGCCGTGACAAGCCGTTGCAACGTGGCGAGTGACGGCGCGGAATGTCCAGCCTCGATGCGCGCAACCACCGCCTGGGTGGTGCCCGCGCGTTCGGCGAGCGCACGCTGCGTCAGGCCGGCACCTTCCCTGACGGCGCGAATGATGGGGGCCGCCGTGATATCGTACATGGTATGAATGATATCGTATTTGGTATAGCGTGTCAATGCCAGTTGTCGCGCCCCCTTGCGCAGTTCCAGCCTCAAAGTAAGTTATCTATTACTTACTTTCAGGAATCGACGTGCCAGCCAAGCCCAAATACCTCCCCTCCCCCGAGCGTCGGGCGGCCACCGTCCAGACGGTCGTCTTGCTCACGGCCAAGCGGAACCCGAGCGAGATCACGACCACTGACATCGCCGAGCACATGGGGCTCACACAGGGCTCCCTGTTCAAGCACTTCCCCTCCAAGGACGCCATCCTGCAGGCCGTCATGGAGTGGGTGGCCGAGAGCCTGATGGCCAGGGTCGATGGCGCCGTGAAGGGCGCGTCGTCGCCGCTGGCCGCGCTCGAGGCGCTCTTCCTCGCCCACGTGGACTTCGTCGCCGCGCACCCCGGCGTGCCGCGCATCGTCTTTGGGGAGCTGCAACGCGGCAAGCCGTCCGCCACCAGGCAAATGGTACAGACCCTGATGCAGCGCTACAGCGCGCTCGTCGCGCGCATCCTCGCCGACGCCAAGGCGCAAGGCGAACTCGACCCGGCGGTCGACGTCGAGGCCGCGTCCATTCTTTTTGTTGGCACCATCCAGGGTCTCGTCATGCAATCGCTCCTGCTCGGTAACGTCGAGCGCATCCGCCGCGATGCGCCGCGCGTCTTCGTGATTTTCCGCCGCGGCATCCAGAGCGCCCGATGACGCGCCTCCCCCTGCAGGGCCGAACGCTGGCGCTCGCGTCGGTGCTCATCGTGCTCGCCGCGCTCTTCGTCGTGGTCGTCACACGCTCGGGTCCGCTGGCCCCCGTCGCGGTCACCGTCGCCACGGTGGAATCGAGCGCCCTGGCGCCCGGACTCTTCGGCGTGGGAACGGTCGAATCGCGCTACACCTACAAGATCGGCCCCACGCTCTCCGGTCGCCTGCTGCGCGTCGTCGTCGACGTCGGTGACCGCGTGGCCGCCGGGCAGCTGCTGGCCGAAATGGACGCGGTGGATCTCGACGACCGCGTGCGCGCCCAGCAGGCCATCCTCCGGCGCAGCGAGGCGCTGCTGCAGGAGAGCGAGGCGCGCCAGGGCTACGCGCTCGCGCAGGCGACCCGCTACGAGCAGCTGCTCGCCGCGCGCTCGACGAGCGAAGAACTCCTCTCGGCCAGGCAGCAGGACCGCCGGCTGGCCGATGCCGCGCTCGTCGCTGCCCGCGAGGAGGTCACTCGCGCGCGCGCCGAGCACGACGCACTGCGTGCCCAGCGGAACAACCTCCGGCTCGTGGCGCCCGTCGCCGGCCTCATCGCGTCGCGCAGCGCCGATCCCGGCACAACCATCGTCACCGGTCAAGCGGTGGTGGAGGTGGTCGATCCCCGGAGCCTCTGGGTGCACGTACGCGTCGACCAGGGCAATGCGCACGGATTGCGCGCGGGGCTGCCGGCACTCGTCGTGCTGCGCTCGCGCGACGGCAAGCCGCTCAGTGCACGCGTGCTGCGCGTGGAGCCGCGCGCCGATGCCGTCACCGAGGAGACGCTGGTGAAGGTGGTCTTCGAGTCCATGCCCGACCCCCTGCCGCCGATCGGTGAACTGGCCGAGGTGACCGTGAGCCTGCCCAGCGTTCCATCGGCGCCCGTGATCGCCAACGCCGCGGTGCACCGCATCAATGGAAGCACCGGCGTCTGGCAGGTCGTCGATGGCGACCTGCAGTTCACGCCCGTTTCGCTGGGCGCCGCGAACCTCGATGGCCTGGTGCAGGTGCGCTCGGGACTGAGCGTTGGCGACCGCGTGGTGGTCTATTCGGCCAAGTCGTTGAGTGCGCGCAGCCGGATCAAGGTCACCGACCGGTTGCCGGGCGTGCCGCGATGATCAGCCTCGCCGGCCGGGACATCCTGCACAGCTGGGGAAGATTTGTCTTCACCGGCACCGGCCTCGGCCTGCTCATCGGCGTGACCTTCACCATGGCGGGGGTGTACCGCGGCATGGTGGACGACGGCAAGGCGCTGCTCGACAACAGCGGCGCGGAACTCTGGGTGGTGCAACGCGAAACGCTCGGACCGTATGCCGAGCCGTCGAGCATCGCCGACGACATCTATCGCGGCGTGCGCAATGTGCCGGGCGTGGCCGAAGCGGCCAACGTCACATACCTCACCATGCAAGTGCGCAGCGCCGACAAGGACGTGCGCGCCATGATCGTCGGCATTGCGGCGGGACAGGCCGGTACCCCGGGGTGGCCGCCGCACCTCGTTGCCGGACGCCAGATCACGCGCAGCCACTACGAAGTGGTGGCCGACATCGCCACGGGCTTCAGGCTCGGTGATCGCATCCGCATTCGGCGCAACGCGTACACGGTCGTGGGACTCACGCGGCGCATGGTGTCATCGGGCGGTGACCCGATGGTCTTCATGCCGCTGAAGGACGCCCAGACGGCGCAGTTTCTCAAGGACAACGACGCCCTGCTGCAGGGCCGCCGCCGTACCGCCGAAAACCCGGCCTTCAACCGGGCCGGCGTCCCCGGCCTGCTCGACGCGGTGATCACCGCGCAGAGCAGCAACCGGTTCGTCAACGCCGTGCTGGTGCGTCTCACTCCCGGTGTCGACGCCAACGACGTCGCCGCGTCGATTGCGCGCTGGCAGCGCCTCACGGTCTACACCCGCGCGCAGATGGAAGGGATCCTGGTGGGCAAGATGATCGCCACCTCCGCCAAGCAGATCGCGATGTTCCTCGTCATTCTCGCCGTCGTCAGCGCGGCCATCGTCGCGTTCATCATCTACACGATGACGCTCGGCAAGATGCGCGAGATCGCCGTGCTCAAGCTCATCGGCACCCGAAACCGCACCATCGCGGCCATGATCCTGCAGCAGGCGCTGGGGCTCGGCCTCATCGGCTTCGTGGTCGGCAAGGTCGTCGCCACGTTCTGGGCCCCGTTCTTTCCCAAGTACGTGCTGCTCGTGACCGGCGACACCATCGCCGGCTTCGCCGCCGTCATGCTCATCTGCGTGCTGGCCAGCCTGGTCGCCATCAACGCCGCGCTTCGCATCGATCCGGCCGAAGCCATTGGAGGCTGACGTGAGCGGACAGGGCATTCACATCGAAGGCTTGACCAAGCGCTACGGCCAAGGCGACACCGCCGTGGACGCCCTGAAGGGCGTCGACATCTATGTCGCTCCCGGCGAGGTGGTCGGGCTCATTGGACCCTCGGGCTCCGGAAAGACCACCCTGCTCAAGTGCCTTGGCGCCGTCATCGAGCCGACGTCGGGCCGCATGACCATTGGGCGCGACGTCATCTACGACAACGGCTGGAAGATCGACGACCTGCGGGCGCTGCGCCGCGACAAGATCGGCTTCGTCTTCCAGGCGCCGTACCTCATTCCCTTTCTCGACGTCACCGACAACGTGGCGATCCTGCGCATGCTGGCCGGCGTCTCCAATCGCGAGGCGCGAACAGAGGCGATGGCGGTGCTCGGCGCGCTCGACGTGGCACACCGCGCCCGCGGCATGCCCTCGCAGCTCTCGGGCGGCGAACAGCAGCGGGTCTCCATCGCCCGGGCGCTCGTCAACCGCCCACCGGTCATCCTCGCCGATGAGCCCACGGCCCCGCTCGACAGCGAACGCGCGCTCGCCGTCATCGGCATCCTGCACGAGATGGCCCACCGCTACGACACGGCAATCATCGTGGTGACGCACGACGAGAAGATCATTCCCACGTTCAAGCGTACCTATCACATCCGCGATGGCCGCGCCCACGAGGAAGCGGGCGAGGGGCGCGTGCTCACGGGAGCGTTGCTTGCATAACATCACTCGCAGTATCAGTCGCACCGTTGGATCCGTGGCGGTCGCTGCAGCGATGGCCAGCTGCGCCTCGGCCCCGCGCGCGCTCACCCTGGCACCGCGCATCGCCGGCGATACAATCGTGTCGGCGCAGTGGTGGCGGTCGCTCGGCTCGCCACGGCTCGACTCGCTCATTGCGCAGGCGTTCACGGCCAGCCCCACGCTGGCGTCGGCCGAGGCCACGCTGCGCCAGGCGCAGGAGCTGTATCGCGCGCAGTCGGGCTCCACGCAATTGCCGCAGGTCGACGCCACCCTCGGCGATCAGCGCCAGCGGCTCAACCCGGCCGCGATGGGGCTGAGTGGAGAACCCCGGGAGTTCGAGCTCGTGAGTGCCACGGTGGGTGTGCGCTACAAGCTCGACCTCTCCGGCGGCAACCGACGCGCGCTCGAAGCGCTGGCCGCTCGCGCCGACTATCGTCGGTTCCAGTGGGAGGGAGCGCGCTTGACGCTGGCCGCCGGCATTGCCGGCACCGCTGTGACGCAGGCCCGGCTCACGGCGCAGGTAGAGGGGGCGGAGCTCCAGTTGCGCATCGACGAAGAACTGCTCGCCATTGCCCGCGATCGAGCGCGACTCGGAGTGGCCACTCCCGACGAGGTGCGGGCGCTCGAGGTGCGCACCGAGCAGCGGCGGGCCGGCATTGTGCCGCAACGCCGGTTGCTGCAGCAGAACGAACACCTGCTCGCCGTGCTTGCCGGACGAGCGCCGGGCGCTGGCGGCGCGCCGTCGTTTACGATGAGCGATTGGGCGCTGCCTGCGGAAGTGCCGCACGTGGTGCCGTCGGCGCTGCTGCGGCAGCGTCCCGACATTCGCGCAGCCGACGCGCTGATGCAGGCGGCCCATGCCGACCATGGCGTGGCCGTGTCCAGGCGCTATCCACAGCTCAACTTGAGCGCAAACGTTGGCTCTCAGGCCCTCACCGCCGGCGCGTTGTTCGGCAGTGCGACGGGCATCTGGAGCCTCGTGGCCCAGCTCACGCAGCCACTGTTCAACGCCGGGTTGCCCGCCGAGCAGCGAGCCGCGCTGGCTGCGTTCGACGCCGCGGCGGCCAACTATCAAGGCGCGGTGCTCGAAGCGCTGCGCAACATGGCCGACGTGCTGAGCGCACTCGACACCGATGCGCAGGCGGTGACCGCGCTCGCCCGCGCCGACGAAAGCGTGCAGGCCACGCTGGCGTCGGTGCAACGGCAATACGCGCTGGGCGCCGTCAGCTACCTGCAGCTGCTCGCCGCGCAGCAGCAGGCGCAGCAGTCGCGCCTCGACCTCATTGCCGCGCGGGCACAGCGCCTCGTCGA
>CAYHCW010000014.1:7672-14662 GCA_964355025.1 uncultured Gemmatimonas sp.
TGGCATCCGGCCCGACGATGATCTGCGCGATGTCGCTTGGCGTCCGGCCAGAGCCCAGCGCCAATTCCTTCAAGGCCGTGCTCGCCGACGCGGTGAAGCCCGCCGCTTTCAGCCGATCGAGCCCGGTGTCGACCGGCACGCCGTACTGCGTGCAAATGTCTGTCACCGACTTGCGTCCCCATCCGCCGGTCTGCGTCGCGGCCATGATCGGCTTGACGCCGTCGGCGGACATGCGCTGGTAGACCTGCTCGGGCGTCAGCTTGTTCGCCGCCGCGATTTGCTTGACGGTCATGTCCGAGCGCCCGACCGTCACCCCGTGCTTCTCGAGGTTGTCGCGGGCTTCCGCGACCGGCACCTTGGCGGTCTCGGCGAGCTTCTGCACCGTCAGCTCCTCGGCGTGAGGAATCGGCGGCTCCTTCGCCGCGCCGGCCCACGCATTCTTGATGTCGTCGCCCGCCTCCATCACGCTGCTGAACGGCGGCACGCCGCCAATGGTCAGCGCCAGCAGCAGGATGCCGACCGTCGATGCCGCGCCGACTTCCCGCTTCATGCGGAATCCGGCATCGAGCTTCGACCGGAGGTACGCCATCAGGACCTTCCAGTTGAAGTACAGGTGGAAGGACGCGGCGACGATGAACACGAACGCGAAGATCGTGTGCACGGCCTGCCACTGCGCCTTGCTGAGCAGCACCAGGCGCCAGATGGACCAATTGGCAATCCGTCCCGGCGGTGCGACAAACAGCACGAGGCCCGAGAGGCCCAGCACGAGGAACGAGAACACGATGTACAGACTGATGAACGCTTTCCACCGGAATGGCCTTGGGGTCGTCATGATGTGCCTCTCATCAGTAGGCGAAGGAGATGCCCGCACGGAGCGCGTGGGACGAGTAGTTGTAGTAGGCGTCGATGGAACGATGCCGGGTGAACCGGTATCCGAGCTCGGCGGAGAGCCCGATCGCGCCGGTCTTCGCCGCCAACAGTGGCTGCGTCCAGGTGACCGAACCCAGTGACACGCGGTCGGAGCGCAGTGGCGACCCGCTGGCTGGCACGCCCGACGCGTCGAGCGCCGTCGCGCTCGTGTAGTCCTTGTTGGCCCACCACGCCGTGGCCGAGAGTTCGGCGGTGCTCGCGAACACATGCTTGACGCCAGCCTGCAGAAAGAGGCCGTCGCTCGCGAACGGATCATCGTACACGCCGTCCTCAAAGAACCCGGCCGGCGTGGTGATGAGCAGCGGAGACACCGACCCGAAGGTGCGCCGCGCCGTCGCCTCCAGCGTGAGGCCGGTCCGGTCGGTGAGCGACTGTGCAATGCGACCCATCACGCTCGCCAGGCCAGCGGTGCCGCGCTGGCTCGACGTCGGAAACGCGGAGCCGCTCTCGGTGTAGACGACACCGTTGTAGTTCTTGGCGCCAAGCTGGCCCTCGAAAATCACGGACGTCCGCGTCTGGAAACTCGAGAGAAGGCTGGCAAAGCCGCGATGCTCGTTCTGGGTGAGCGCCGCCAGGTCGCCGAATCGGCGGACGTCGGCGCGATAACCGCCGCGCAGGGTCGTGCCAACGCGAGGGTGCAGCTCCACATTGACTCCCGCCCCGGCGGCCGTGTAGTCGGCGCTCGTCCATGCGTCGCCGTTCATGCGGCTGGCCAGCGTGCCTGTCAGCATGATGCTCCGACCGCTCGAGTCCGAACCGCCCAGCCGATAGCTGGCTCCCGCCGCATGGAGGCGGTACGACCAGTCGCCGGGCGAATCGTAGTTGCCGGCGTCAAGATCGTAGAAGGCGCGCCCTCGCCCCGCGGCAAATACGTTGTCGGCGCTGACGCTGCCGACGATGTTGCGTTGCGACTCGGCAGCGCTCCCAACGGGACGAAACGAGTCGAAGGCGCTGCCGAGCGTCACGGTGAGCGACGGTTGCGCGGCAAGTGGGGTGGCGAGTGGTGTGGCGAGCGGCGCTGTCAGCGCCAGAAACAACGCCATCACGGACGTGGTGCGATGGTGGGTCATGGTTGGCCTATGTTGGATCTGCACGGGAGAGCTCCATCGGTCATTGGTGCGCGGGGGACGTACCCGCCGCGGCGGGGCCGGCGACTTTCGCCGGCGCCGCCGCGACGCGTTGCCGTCTACGGGCGACCGCGGCGACCACGCTGCATTCCGGTGCCGGTGCCGGCGCCCGCCCCACGGCCCGCACCCTGCGCGGCTCCGTAGCCCGTGCCGTCCTGCGGCCCCACGTGCGTGCCGTTGCCGCGACCGCGGCCGTACCCCTTCCCCTGTGGGGTTCCCGTCTGGAAGTTGTCGCAGATGCCGTCGGCGTTCGCGTCGACGAACGCGGCGCGAGTCTGCGGCGCGGTCTGCGCCTTGGCCGGCGTCCTGGCCGGCGCGGCCTGCGCCGACGCGGTGCCGGCGATGGCGAGAACGAGCCCGGCTGCCACTACGAATACGCGCTTCATAACTGCCTCCTTGGTTGAACCAACCCAGTTTCAAGTGCCGGCCATCCGGCTGGCTGGCCCATAGAGGGAGCAAGGACCGGGCCAAACCGGAGTTGGGCGCTGTCGCTCATTGCAAGTTGTTGCTTGGTAGTGGCTTACACGGAAAGCCGCCCGCGAAGTGAGTTCCGCGGGCGGCTGTTTTCTCGACGGTATGGTCGAGAGAATCGACCATTTGGTCGACGTCTACGCGTCGCCCATCTTCTTCAGCTTGTATCGAAGGTGACGTTCGCTGATCCCCAACGAGCGCGCCGCGTGCGTCTGCACGCCGTTTGCGCGTTCGAGTGCCGCGACAATGAGCGCGCGCTCGAACTCCGCCACTTGCTCCGTGAATCCGGTTGGGGCCGCGTGATCTTCCGCCTTGAGCCTGCCCAGATGGAGCGGAAAGTCGGAGGTCGAGAGGGTCGACCCTCGGGAGAGGACGACGGCGCGGTGCACGAGGTTCTCCAGTTCGCGCACGTTGCCGGGGTAGTCGTGCTTGACCAGCAGATCCATTGCCTCCCGCGACACGCCCTCCACCGGCGTCGAAGCATCGGGACCAAAGCGTCGCACGAACAGGTCGACCAGCAGCGGAATGTCCTCGCGGCGCTCGCGTAGCGGCGGCAACTCCACCTGGACGACGTTGAGCCGATAGTACAGGTCTTCGCGAAACTCGCCGGACTGGATCATCGCGCCCAGGTCGCGATTCGTGGCCGCAATCACGCGCACATCGACCTTGATGGTGCGCGTGCCGCCGATTCGTTCGAACGACTGTTCCTGCAGCACGCGGAGCAGCTTCACCTGCGCGCTGCGAGGCAGGTCGCCAATCTCGTCCAGGAACAACGTGCCGCCGTCCGCCAGCTCGAACCGGCCACGGCGCTCCTTGTCTGCCCCCGTGAATGCGCCCTTCTCGTGGCCAAACAGCTCCGACTCGATCAGCGAGTCGGGCAGGGCGGCGACGTTCACCGGCACGAGCGCATGCTTGGCGCGGGGGCTGGCGTAGTGAATTGCGCGCGCCAGCACCTCCTTGCCCGTGCCGCTCTCGCCGCGAATGAGAATCGTGGCGCGACTTGATGCCGCCCGGGCCACCGTGTTGACCGCCTCCGCCATGCGCGAATTGGCGGTTTCGAGCCCCGACAGGCGATACCGCGATGCGACCAACTCGCGAAGCGCCTCGTTCTCTGAAACCAGCGCGCGGTGCTCGAGCGCTCGCGCGACCAGGACTTCGAGTTCATCGAGGTCGATCGGCTTGGTCAGGTAATCCACCGCCCCGCGCTTCATGGCATCGACGGCGGTCGCGATGGTGCCGAACGCCGTCATCACGATCACCGGCACACCGGGGTTGATGCTGCGCAGGCCGTCCAGCAGCGTCAGGCCATCCTTCCCGGGCATCCGGAGGTCGGTCAGCACCAGGTCGAGCGTCCGCGACGCCGCAACGTGAAGCGCCTCGTCGGCACTGCCGGCGGCGAGCACCTCCAGGCCCTGCTTGCGCAGGAATCCCGCCAGCACCGTCCGCTGGGCAGCTTCGTCGTCGACGACCAGGATGACGCGATTGGCCATGGACGTCAGCCCCTGCCGGTGGACGGGAGGTGAATGATCATGCGTGTACCGCGACCCAGCTCGGTATCCACTTCGAGCGTACCGCCATGCGCCTCGATGACCTGATGCGTCACCGCAAGTCCCACGCCCGTGCCCTCGGCCTTCGTCGTGAAATAGAGATCGAAGATGCGTGGCACCTGATCTGCCGGAATGCCCGGTCCGTGATCCTCGACGACGATGCTATGCCCGTCCTCGCTGCGCGCGGCACGGAGCACGACCGACGAACCCTTCGGCGAGGCCTCGATGGCGTTGCGCAGCAGGTTGTCGAGCGCCTGCCTCAACTGGTCGGGGTCCAAAGTGGCCTCGCCCACGCGATCGAAATGTGTCTCAAGCGTAATGCCGCGTTCGGCGGCCATCGCGGCGGTACTGGCCGCCACCTCGGTGAGAAAGGCAGCCAGGTCCACCGGCCGCGGGGCGAGTCGCGGCGGTCGCGCGAACTCCAGGAACTGCTGCACGATCCCGTTGATCCGGGACGTCTCCGACGACAGCACGTCCAGCAGTTCCGTCTGCTCCGCCTTCGCAGCTGCGCCCTCGTCCGGCGTGGCGTTCACGAACTCGCGGCGCAGCCGCTGGACGCTCATCCCGATCGCATTGAGCGGGTTCCGCACCTCGTGCGCGACGGTCGACGCGAGTTCGCCCATGGCCGCCAGGCGGTCGCGTCGCCGCAGCGCTTCCTGTGCACGCTCATGCTGTTCGCGCAGCACCCCGTGCTCCTGGCGCAGTCCTGCAAACGCCAGGAGCAGCCCGCTCAGGCCGAGCACCGTCACGAACGAGATCACGAGGCGTGTCAGCGACCGACGCTCCGCGGCGCGCAGGCCCTCGAGTGAGAGTCCGAGCCGAAGGGAAGCCCCGCTCGGCCGGTCTTGCGTGAGCGGACCATTGAACTCGAGCACCGGATGGCCGTCGATGAGCAGTTCGTGTGCAGTGAGGTTCGCCAGTTCACGCGCCAGCGGGAGCGCTGCACTCGAATCTGGGGGCGCCGCGTGTCGCGCGAGTGCCGCGTCCGCCAGCCGGCCGTGCGCTGAGCGCGTGCTGTCGTCAACGACAATGACGTAGGCAATCTCTCCGGCGCGCGAGGCGATGTCGGCCAGCAGGCGATCGACGGAAGCCTCGCGCTGCAGATCTGCGATGTCGGCGGCGTCGGCATTCAGCACGATGGCCCCGCCCCCAGCCCGCCGAATACCCGCCGAGAGACGCCACCCGGTGCCCCATCGCGATCCGTGTACTTCGCTGACGGTTTCGGTCTCGGACCCTGACAGCAACCGTTTCACAATCGTCTGGCCCGACCCGCCTCCGCCTCCGCCCTCGGCTGCTCCCGGGCCCAACCCGCGTCCCGCCCACGGCGGTGGGCCGCCAAGTCCGGAACTCAACTCGCGCGCGCCCGACGCGGCAATCACGGTGACGCGCAGCAGGCGGTGCTCACGCACGACGTCGTCGAGGTACTTCTGCGTCAGGCCACCGCGCCGGTCCATCTGGCCGAGAAAGCGGGCGTTGTCGAGCAGCCGCGCAGCGAGCGTCGCCTGTACCTGTCCGGTGGCCAGGTCCGCCGAGCGGGCAGCGGCGGCTACGGCTTGGCGCAGTGACGCGGCCTGATCGATGATCAGCGTCAGCAAATCCTTTCTGGTGGCCCGGTAGTCGAGCCAGCCGACCACGACAATACCGACCGCGAGCAGCAGCGCTGCGACGCCTATGCGTGCGGGGACGGGGCGTCTGGGCGGCATGGGCTGAGCAGTCTGCGGGTCTCGGAGCTGAAGGCAAGGTCTACGGCAGCCGGCGTAGAGCGGCGGTGCCTGGTGGCAAGTGCCGGAATACGAATAAAGCTAACCTGCGCATGGATCGCGGCCATCACTGCGGCGAGTGCGAACCGGAGACGCGGTGGTCGCGATGAACGGAAACGCGAGCGCCAGCTGAACGCGATGCTGGAAAAGCGGGTCACTCACGCGATGGCCGGTTCAAGGTCGATTACCGCGGAATCACCGGCAGCCGCACGCGCGAGGGATGCGCGCTGTCGTGCAACACTCGTTGCCGCGCCGTCACGAATTTCGTCTCCCGCTCGTTGTCGCCGCCGGTATTGAGGTTCCGGTCATACTTGGGGAACGCCGCCGACGCCACCGTCACGCGCAGGCGATGCCCCGCCGGGATGACGATGCCGGTATACCACATATCGATGGAGTACTCCGCACTCTCCCCCCTCACCAATAGCTTCGGCTTGTCAAATCCCCCACGAAACCTCGCCCGCGCCACCCCGTCCTGGATGCGCAGCACGCGGCCGTCCGGATAGACGTCGAGCAGCATCACGTTCCAGTCGGTGTCGCGCGCGTCGGTGGCGGCAAAGAGCGTCGCGGTCATCGGCCCCGTGATCTCCATGTCCTTCTCGAGCGGCGCCGTCGTGAACGCCAGCAGGTCGCTGCGCGTGGCGTGGATCTGCGCGTAATCCTCGTTCAGGGTGAGTTCCAGCTCGCGCGCGTCGATGAGGTACGGCGTCGGCTTACCCGGGTCATACGTGAAGGTGTCCGCCGGTTCTGCCTTGGGAGGCATCGTGCTGAGCGTGCCGTCGCCCGCTCCGCCGTTCGCCTTGCCGCCCGAGTGGAGATAGAAGTCGGTCCACACGGTGCGCGCCAGCGGGAATTCCTTCTCCTTCCGCCACGCGTTGTCGCCCATGATGAAGATGTCCACCGGCGGCTCCCGCTCCACGCCGTTGTCGATGCCCTTCAGGTAGTGGTCGAACCAGCGGAGCTGCAGCATGCGCGAGTCGATGCGCGCCTGCGGGCCGAAGCTCCCGTTCACGTAGTCGATGCCCTTGTGCGCGCCGGCATCCATGAACAGCCGCTGGAAGGGCTTCACCTTCAGGCTGTCGATGCCCACGTAGTTGCGGATCGTGCCGCGGGCATCGTCGTACCAGCCGCCGATGCCGAGCACCGGCACCTTCACCT
>CAYHCW010000015.1:0-14652 GCA_964355025.1 uncultured Gemmatimonas sp.
CTAGCCGGATCCCCGGTACCAACGGGAGTGCCGCAATCAATCGGTCCAAACCCTTCTTCCAGCTGATCCGCCCGAGATACAAGAGAAAGGGAGGACCTTGGATGACAGCCGCGACCGGGATTGACAGAACTGCCGCCGCAGTTGGCGGCGGATTCAAGTCCACGCCGTTGGGCACTTCGTACACCCGCGGCAGTGCAAATCCAAAGGCCGCCGCTTCCGCGGCTTCGCGCGCGCTCGTCACGTGAATCGCGGCCGCCCCTTCCAGCATTCGCCGTCCAACGGCGGCGATCAAGACCGATTTCATCACGCGGTTCTTCTTCTGGATCAGCGCTGCCTCCAGCATTCCCCTCGGCGCCACGACGTACGGTACTCTGACGCGGCGCGCGGCCCGCGCCGCCGCCCACACGGGCCACACGAACAGCGCGTGCAGATGGGCAATGTCGAACTCGCTGATGTGGCCGGCCAGGGAATGCGCCATGGCGGGCGACCAGTAAAGTCGCCGGAACATGGGGGAGGGGAAATACCAGACCTTCAGGCCGTCGAGGTCGACTGGAGCAGCCAGTGGGACATCCGAATCACCGGGGCCATCGACATTGGTGGTGAAGACGTGAACATCGTGACCGCGCGCTGCCAGGGCCTTCCCGAGGCCGTGCACCGAGACGATGGTGCCTCCGTAGCGAACCGCCGGAAGGTACGACGCCGCGACGTGGAGAATCTTCACGGGGCCAAGACGGCCCGCGGGGTGACCAGCCGGTTGACGCCCCACCATGCCACCAGTGCGTAGCTCATGATGATCAGGTCCTGCATGGAGCGCATGCCCGCTACCAGCACCATCACCGCCAATGCGTACACAATCGGGTTCTTGGACGAAATGCCCACGTCACGGAGCATGCTCGCGGTCCCAGCCAGCCGTCCGTGAAACCATCCGCCAAAGACCACCGCCGCCCAGCCCCACGACAAATACCACTCACCGATAATCGAGCTGGAGAGACTGACGCCTTTGAGGCCGACCTCGGACGCCAGATCAAACCCTGGATTGAGAGGCTTGCCCGGCCAGAACACTCTGGGTATCGGGCGGATCAGCGTAAAGCTCAGCTGTTGAAAATAGACGTAGTCCCGCCGCTCCGGCACGATCTGGATGACCTGAGCGAGGCGCAGGAAATTGTCATCCACGTGCAGGTAGTCGTACTCGCTTTCGCTGTTGAGAAACTCCTCATAGCCCCGGGTCCGGATATTGAGCATGAACTGCATGGTCCACACCAGGGCGCCGCAGACGGCGGCGACCGTGAGGACTTTTTTGATTTTCATTCCGGGCTGGGCCTGCACCCAGACAATGAGGGCGGCGCCAACCGTGACCATGATGATCCGCCGGCCGCCGCCTTGCGCGAGAAAGAGCAGCATAATCAGCGAAGCCCCGATAGCCATCCAGGTTTGAAACCTGAACCCACGGCGCGCAATGGTCAGGGCCGTGAGGCTGGGCAGCACGTATCCGAAGTACGGCGTCTGCTCGATGAACGAGCCCCAGCCGCCCAACTGCGCCCGGCCCCACGGCACGGCCCAGCGATTGTTCCCCAGGTACGAAAACATCTCGACTAGGTTGAACTGGACCGAGTACATGTAATTGAACATCCCCAAGAAGAAACAGAACGGCACCAACCGCTCCACCGCGCGGCTGTCCAGCGGACTCCTGGCGATACTAATCAGCCATCGGGGCAGCGGCCACGGCCGACCGATCGCGCCGGCCCACATGCAGGCCGCCGACACGCCAATGGCAATCAGCGCCGACCTCAGCGCCTCGTCGCTCGCATCGTTCAAGTCATACGCACCCTGGATCAGGTCCAGCAGCAACCAGCCGACATAGCCGGCGGCGACGAAGTTGTCCGCGTTCATCATGGTCTTCGCGCTCGTGATCACCCGCATCGCGGGCACGAAGATGATGGACACCGCGAGTACCGTGGCGGGAAGAACCAGCGCGCCTTGCGGTGCCGGCTGATCGGGAAACAGCAGCAGCGCGGACAGCGTCCCGAGCGCCGACGTCGCGAGCCCCAGCAGCGGTCCGTACTGTTCGCGGGCAGCCTTATCCATGTGATCCTTGATTGACCGCCTCAGCCGTCGCCGCTGGTCGCATGACTCCGAGCCTGAGCCGCTCCATCCACCGCTCGAGCATGAACACGCTCCACTTGCGATACCACGTCTCGGTAGGGACCGGACACGTCCGATCCACTTCGGCAAACACCTCGCGCCACTCGCCCTCCAGCCATTGGTCGAAGGGGAACTGGAAACAGCGTTTGGGCTGATGGGCCACCCAGTGCGGCACTTCCGGCACGGCCTCGAGCAGCAACCGCTTCCCAGGGCGCAAGCGCACGGCGGCCGGGATCCGGCTGGCCGTGTCGACCACGCCGGCATCAAGGAAGGGCGTGCGCAACTCAAGGCCCCACGCCATGCTCATGACATCACTCTCGCGCAGCAATTGGTTACGCACATACCGTGTCAGTTCCAGGCGGCTCACCGAGTCGACCGCGGTGGGATCCGCCGGGAGGGCGTCCCCGACATCATCCTCCGATTCGCCACCAATGGGACCAGCGTATTGCTCGGCCAACGTTCGCGCCTCGGCCCGCGTGTAAATGCCGCGAAACGTGGCGTAGGCGGTCGTGAGGCCTGGGGGTTGGCCCAACATGTCACCGATGCGGCGCCACCTCGGCCCGGGCGCCACGTGTTCGAGCACCCGCCCGGCGGCGCGTCTCGCCGAGCCGAAGCGGCTCAGCCGCGCGTCCCACCGCGCCAGCGTAGGCACATCCTGAAAGGAGCGGTAGCCGCCGAAGATCTCGTCGGCGCCCAGCCCCGACAGCGCGACAGCGATGCCCCGCTCGCGGGCGAATCCGGACATGGCGAAAGTGTTCAAGCCGTCTATGCTGGGCTGATCGAAGGCCCCGATGAACCGACTGAAGATCGTTCTGCCGGTGGCCGCGTTCACCGGGTAGTCTTCGTGTTGGGTTCCGAAGTGTACGGCGACCCTGCGCGCCGCAGCGCCTTCGTCCTCGACGACATCCGGGAACGACATCGAAAACGTCCGAAGGTCGTTCTCGCCGGCCACGCGCGCCAAGGCGACGAGGGCGGTGGAGTCAATGCCACCACTGAGAAAGATTCCCACCGGCACGTCGCTGACGAAATGGTGCTTGACCGAATCGAGCAAGGCCGCGCGGGTGACGGGCGCGGCCTCGGTCGTCGGGATGGTCTCTGCCGGAAAACGAAGGGCCCAGTATCGTCGGAGATCGAGGCGCCCGGCCCGCCACCGCCCCCGGTGACCGGCTTCGAGACAGCGCACGTTGCACAGGAGCGTGCGCGGCTCTGGGACCGAACCGGTTCTGAAGTACTCGTAGACCGATCGCGCATCGATCGCCGGCGGCACGAGTGCCGACGCCAGCAGGGCGCGCACCTCTGACCCGAACACCAATTGTCCCCGCTCGGCATGATAGTAGAGCGGCTTGATGCCAAAGCGATCGCGCGCCAGCAGGCAGGTCCGCTCACGGTCGTCCCAGAGGGCAAACGCAAACATACCCCGAAGCAAGTCGATGCACGCCTCGCCGTGAACCTGATAGGCGTGAAGAATGACTTCCGTGTCGGTCTGCGTGCGAAACGTGGCGCCTTGCTGTTCGAGCGTGCGGCGCAGGTCGACGAAGTTATAGATCTCACCGCTGAGGACGATGGTGAAACGCCCGTCGGTGGTGGTCATCGGCTGGTGTCCGCCGGGGCTGAGGTCCAGAATCGAGAGGCGCGTGTGCGCGAACCCGGCCAGGCCAGAGGGCGACTGCCACTCCCCTGCATCATCCGGCCCGCGGTGGCGCAGCGCGCTTTGCATCGCCCCCAGCGCCGGCCGCATGTCGATCCGGCCGGCCTCGGCCGTCAGGATGCCGGCGATGCCGCACATGGAGGAGAGGTGCGATGGTCCACAAACCACCGGCGCTTGCCGGCACGATTGGTCTGCAGGTCTTCTGCGTAGGTAAAGCGGACGCCCGCCAATGACGGGTGGACCTGGGCCAGGCGCGCCCTGATCCGCGCCTCCAGCGCCGGCTTGTCTGTCGCCGAGGACACGAGGCAGATGTCGATGCCTTTGTCGTATAACGTCATCTGGATGTTATATACAGAGGGTTCTTGGCGGATGCAGTGAATCACGGACACGCTGTGGATGGAGTCGCCATCGTCGAGCTGGATGGTATCGTTCACGCGTCCCGCCAATGAATCGAAGCGCGTGGCGTGGCCATGCGGCAGGCGGGACGGTCCGAACACCGCGTCCCCGACGCGGTAGCGGACGAGCGGCACGTAGCGTGGATAAAGAGACGTCAGCAGAATCGGGTATGCCTCGGGCTCTGCATCTTCCGCTGGCTCGCACTCGAGGTAGTTGAGATCGTCGTAGACTTCGAAGGTGGCGCTGCCGACTTTGAACGCCACCTGGCCGAATTCGGCCCCTCCGTATTCCTGGACGACCGGGCACCCGAATGAGTCCTCGAGCAGGGCGACGGTATCCGGACGCGGCGGCGACTCCGCCGTCAGCAAGACGAAGCGCAGGCCAAGCGCGCGAAAGCGGGCGCGGAACTGCGGCGTGTAGCGGGCCAGAAGATCGAGCGCGGCAGCGTAGCCAATCACGCCCGTTGGCCGGAAGCGGACGATCGCTTCGGCGTACTGTTCGCACACGGCCGGGCTGAGACGGTGGGCGTCAACCCGCCGGTAACCGAGGTAGGCATCGGTCAGTAGACGGAGACGGTGGTTGAGGATCCCTCTCCAGCCCGTTCCCAGCAGGTGGGAGTGGCCCCACACCACGAACAACCGTGACGAGAGCTCATACCCAAGCTTCTGCCACTCTGAGAGCTTGACTATCCGCATCAGGTCGCGTTCGGTCCGGCCGATTCCCAGACGCACCGGCGACCCGGTCGATCCGCCGGTGATCGCAAACCCATCTGGTGGTCCCGACCGGCGCAGAAACTCAGCCGGCCGATCCTGCAGGAGCTGTCGCGTCAGAACGGGAAGGCCCCGCACATCGGCCCATGATTGAACCTCCGCAGGCGCGCGGCCCGAAGCCACGAGGGACCCATAGTAGGGCACGTCACTGACCGCGTCGACCCACACCCGCTGAAACGCCGCGAGCTGTCTGCGCGCCCACTCGGGTGAGTCGACGGCGGCCAATTCCCGGCGGCGGGCCGCGGCGGCTTCAAAATGCCGCCGCACTGTGCCATGAGGAAGGAGGTTGCGCAGCATCTGAAAGGCTGACTCAGCCGCCGAGCGACGTGGGGCGCGCGGGGCGTTGTTGGAGCACCTCAGTGAAAACCGCGTGCATGCGTTCGGCCCAGGCCTCGGCCGAGTGAGCCTGCGCCAGGCGCCGACTCCACATGCCCATCGAGCGCAGGCGATCGGGGTGCTGATGCATCCACGTCATCGCAGTCGCCAGCGCGAGGGCATCTCCAGCCGGCACGATGAGGCCATTCTGCTCCGGCTGCAGCAATTCTTCCACTGCCCCGCAAGCGTCTGAGCAAACGAGCGGTAACCCGGTGGCGGCGGCCTCGGCCACGGCCACGCCCCATGGCTCATCCAGACTCGGCATCACGAAGACACCATGGTCGGCAAAGACCTTCGGCAAGCCACTCGGCTGCACGTAGCCCAGATCCCGCACGCTGGTCTCGCCAGAAAAACGCGATGCCTCGGGGCCGGCGCCGCACACATCGAGCGGCCACGGGTCCTCCACCGAGTTCCGGTACGTTCGGTACGCGTCCATCAACACGCCAAGGCCCTTGGCCGGCACATAGCGGCCTGCGAACAAGAATCGGCGCGGCCATTCGGCCGCGCGATCGAGCGTGCTCTTCCCCTGAGCCTCGAAGGTCTTGAAATCGAATCCGTAAAACCCGGTACGGACCTTCGAAAGCGGGGTTCCGAGCCGCCGCGCCAGCTCCTGGCTTCTCGACCCAGCCACGATGACCTGGTCCATCCGCCGCATGAAGCCTCTCAATCGGACTTGGTTGAGGCGCTGCCGCCATGATCCGGTCCATGCCGTGTCCATACCAAGCACGAACTTGGCTGACCGAAGCGCCGGTCGCTGAACGAGCTCCCGGTAGGGCTGATAGAACCATCCGCACAGAAACACGATGTCCGGGCGTTGTGCCTCGACCAGCCCGGGGAGGCGGCCATCCGGCCGGCTCGCGAGTAATCTGGTGTTGGGAATGCCGTCGAGCAGATCCTCGTTCAACGGCAAGTCGCGGAAATCTAGGTGGATGACGTGAAGGTCGATCCCCTCTACCCGCCCCAGGGTTTGCAGGCACGAGGCAATGTAGCCCTGCATGCCGGCCCAGCAGAACACGACGCGCATGGTTACACGCCTCCCTTGTCCAGAAAGGCCTGGCACCACAGTTCGAGCGCCACCGAAATCCACACCGCTTCGCTCGCGCCAGGCGGCTGCTGGGGCAACGACTTCCACTGGTGCCTGACAACCTCAGGCCGCACTAATCCTCGCTGGGCCATACCAGGGAGCAGGCGATCCTCCATCAGCGCCTCGAACCGCACATCGCCGAAGTACTGCATCAGCGGCAGACTGAAGCCTGATTTGGGCCGGTAGACGAAACTGTCATCAAACGTGCGGCGGGCCAGTTGCTTCAGCACCACCTTGGTACCCCGCATCGCGGGGTTACGCCACCCGAGGGCGTCGCTGACGAGGCACCGGATCGGCAGTGTCCTGGCCAGAGACACGACGTGCCGGTCGAGGAATGGCACGCGGTTCTCCACGGAGTGCGCCATCGTCATCTTGTCCTGCCGCATGAGCAGGTCGACCAGGTAGGTCTGCATCTCGTATTTAAGACAATTGCTCACGTGGCCGGACCGGCCTTCGTTGAACAGCTCGCGACGGCGCACCATCACTGGCTCCCAGTCCGCCTCAGGCCGGATCCGGAGCACGTCGTCGGGCCGCTGGAAGAGCGAGGCCGCGATGAAGGTATCCACAGGGTGACCACCAAACTGGCGCTCGAGGCGGTGGGCGATGGACGGCGCGAGCGTCAAAAGGGAGAGCCACGGCGAGACTTTAGGCCGCAGGCCAGCGTAGTAGAAGCGCGTATAGCCGCCGAACACTTCGTCGGCGCCCTCGCCGCTCAGCAGCACCGTCACCAACTCGCGAGATCTCTGGGCGAGCAGCCAGATGCCGAGCGAGTTGGGGTGACCCATCGGCTGGTCCATGTGCCATGTCGCCTTGTCGAGCATGTCGAAGAAGGATCGCGACGTGAAGCGAAACCGGTGACTGTCGGCCCTGGCCGCGCCGGCGGCGATTGAAACCCAGTGTTCCTCTGAGAAGGACGGATCGTCGAACACCACCGAGAACGTGTCCATGTCGGCGTTGAGGCCCGATCGCGTCAGTACGCTCACCAGCGAGGAGTCGATCCCGCCCGACAGCTGGCAGCCCACCTTGACGTCGCTGAGCAGCTGAGAGACGACGCTCTTCCGCAGCACCTGACCGAGATGGTCGGTGGCCTGGGATTCAGAGACCTCGGGCCGGTCGCCGTCCCCGATCTCCCAATATCGGCGTTCGGTTACGCCGGCGGCGGCCACCGTGACGAGATGGCCTGGGCGCAACTGCTTGACATGCTTCAGCAGCGACCGGTCGCCGCACACGTAGCGAAACGCCAGGTACTCGTCGACCATCTCGGTGTCGATCTCGGCGCGAAACGCCGGGTGCGACAGAAATGATTTGGCCTCGGAGGCAAACAGCACCGTCGATCCGGCGACTGTCCAGTAGAACGGCTTGATGCCCAGGTGGTCCCGAATCAGGAGCAGCTCGCGCGTGCGCAAGTCGACGATCACGATCGCAAACATCCCGTTCAGCCGCTCCAGCATGCCGTCGAGACCGAACCTCTCGTAGAGATAGAGGATGACCTCCGTGTCGGTGCGGCTGCGGAACCGGAAGCCGGACGCCTCGAGTTCACGGGTGTAGTCGAAGGCGTTGTAGATCTCGCCGTTGAACGCGAGGATCACGTTGCCGTCGGCATTGACCATCGGCTGGTGACCATGCTCCGACAGATCGAGGATCTTGAGGCGATTGAACCCCAGCGCGCCCTCGAACCGGCCCTCGGGCCGGGGCCGCCCGCCGCCGATTTCTCGGTACGCGCCGCTCGCCAGGGAAAACACGCCCAGGCCCTGATCGTCGGGTCCGCGGTGGCGCTGGACGTCGGTCATCCTCGCGAGGACCTCGGTGTCGGCCGGCGCACCGTCGAAATTAAAGAACCCGGCTATTCCGCACATGAGAAGGGGCGTGGTGAGCGCACATGATTCTACTTCGGCGAATCGTCAGGCAACGGCCGTCTTCACAGACTCGACGAACACGCTGTCTGCCGCCAACGTCAACATTGGCAACGCCCGGCTGGCCGCCTTGATCCGCTCTGAGACGCGTAACACGCGCCTCAGCGTGGGAGTCATCACCGGTTCGTCGGAGGGCTGCAGGCCGATGCCCAAGTAGCCTTCGACCTCAACGCGAGTATCGCCCACAAGCGCCGTGAACAAACGCCCGAGTTCCGGGACACTCCAGTAACGCACCTCGAACCCGGTGCCTTCCCGAAAACCGCGGCGCGCTTGGTGGTACAGGCACCGCACGCCGTAACGCGCGGGCATCTGCACCTTGGCGGTCCCACCAGGCTTCAGCACGCGGCCCATCTCGCCAACCGCCTTCGCGGCGTCGCCCTTCGCAAAGTGTTGCAGGACGCTGTACGAGAATGTGACGTCGAACAACCCTGGCGCAAACGGCAGGCACCGCGCGTCGCCGACGACGTACCGGTTAGGCGCCGCCAACTGCCGGGCCACCCGACGCGCCGCCATCACCGCGCCCAGAGACGGATCAAGACCCACCACGGCGTACCCCTTCGCGTGCGCGGCGAGCGACCAGCGGCCCCAGCTGCATCCGACATCCAGCAGCAATCGGTGGTCACCGGCCGGCAGCGGGATGTCAGGAACCGGATAGCTATCCAGCGCTCCGATCAGGTGCCGGTACATCAGGCCGTTGGTCGCGGCCACAAGGTACGCCACGACGGGATCAACGGGGCCGTCGCGGCGCGCTAGTGCGACGACGCCGCGTTTCTCGTCCTCGCTGATGCCGAGCGATTCCAGATAGAGCTCCGGCGCCCGCAGGTCGCCGGGATCGCCAAGCGCCCGGCGCAGCGACTGCTCGGTGCCGGCCATCGTGGTCGGCATGGCCGCGTGCAGCATCACCGGCACGCCTTCGACAATCGGGAACCGGTGCCCTGTCTGGCATTCGAGTGCGCCGGCCTTCAAGCGCAGCGCCCCCTGGTCCGCCGGGCACGCCAGGTGCTCGAGAAACCAGGGATCGATCAGCTCGGCCGCACTGGTCATCAGGATTCCAGCGACAGCAGACTAGTTGACAACGCCTCCAGGCCCGCCTGCGTCGCGAACCCGGACTGGCGCGAGAACTTCGCAAGCAGCGCCGGCTTCTCGGCCACGCGTCGCAAGGCGGCCTCGATCGCGCGGGCCGACACCTCGGGCAGCAGGATGCCATTCACGCCGTCCTCGACCACTCGGCCACAGTACCGAGACGCGATGATCGGTAGCCGCCACGCCTGCGCTTCGACCTGCGCCATCCCAAAGCCGTCAGACCGCGATGGAAAGACAAGTACATCGCACTCGCGGTAGTGACGCATCACCTCGCTGCGCGACACGGAACCGACCCAGCGGATGGCCGGGTGGCCGGCCAATCGCGGTGGCACAATCATGGAGGGAGCCCCGACCAGGCGCAACTCGACCGGCACATCAACCATCTGGGCCACGGCTTCAAGCAGCGCAGGCGCCCCCTTCGCGACGGAGACATGCCCGACGAACAGGACGCGGAGCGGCCTCGCCGCGGTAAACGCAGGC
The DNA here is from genome assembly GCA_964355025.1 of uncultured Gemmatimonas sp. Taxonomy (GTDB): domain Bacteria; phylum Gemmatimonadota; class Gemmatimonadetes; order Gemmatimonadales; family Gemmatimonadaceae; genus PNKL01. The sequence continues at coordinate 9,892 of CAYHCW010000015.1, forward strand.
GGATACGGGTGTTCGGTCGACGGCCCCTGGCACTCGGGCTGGTAGGTGAGTGGGATGACCCGCAGTTTCCTCGCCGGGATCCCTGCGTGCTCGAGCGCGTCGCGCGCCCACTCGGAGTTCACGGCAATCCAGTCAGCCAAGGCGCATTCCGTGCGCCACGACTCGAAGTACGACGCCGGCGGCGCCGCTGGCGCGGCGCCATACTCGGGCCAGTCGTCCGACAGTCGCTGCACGATGCCGGAGTGCTCTTCGCCAGGGTCGATCTGGCCGAGCACGGTCGTCCAACCCCGTGACTTCGCATAGGCGAAGACCTCACGGGCTGAATAGCTGTGGGCAAACACCACGGTCCGTTGCCCTTTCGGGTCGCGGATGCGGCGAAGCGCGCCGGCACTGTGGTGCCCAAACCAGCGGTTGCGCTCGATCAGCCGGTCCCACCCGGACGGCCGCTCCGTCCGCCAGACGGCCTCTCGCACCACCAACGACAGCGTGAAACTCTGCACGTCCGCATCCGCGAGTTCCGGGTGAAACCGCTCGGATAGGCGCCGCGGCAGGTCGCCCGGAATTCGCGACCACGGGCTCCCCGGCCTGACCCACGCGTCCGTGACCAGCCGACGCAGTCGCCGCCGCCGATGAAGCGCGCGCGGCACGGCGTAATGTTCCCGCGCGCCAAGGTGACAGCACACCCACCTGGCTCCGAGTGGATCAGGCGTCGTCACAAGTCGAGCAGGTCCACCGGAACCGGGTGCCGGCGCAGGCGCAGGTAGGAACGCACGGCCGCGGCCGGCACGAGGCGCCGCGCGTGCGCGTGTGTCTGCAGCAAGGAGGGAATACTGGCGAGGCCGCCGAGGATGCCGCGCCGCCGACCGTGGCCGAGCAGCCACCAGATCCGCTTGAGGGTCTGCCCAGCGCCCACAATCCACATCGTCGCCGGATACCGCAGGTAGGTCAGAAGCGCGAGGTTGGCGACGCTGGCAGCTGTCACGTCAGGGTCGGCGTGCCTCGCCAGGTCGGTGTCGTGGAAGACCCGCAACCAGGGGGTTTGCAGGACCCGCCGAGCCTGCGCGTGGAGGCGGAGCGCCAAGTCAACCTCCTCCATACCGTACGCCACCTCGAGCGGCACGTACCCCCCGGTCTCCAGAAAGTGCTCGCGCCGGTAGGCGCAAGCGCCACCCGGAAAATCCGCGACCCACGATCCGGTTCTCGTGTCCGCGGCCACCGATTCATGACGGTGATACACATGCGCGCCGACAACGGACGCGGCGGGAACGTGGGCGAACACGTCAGCGACGCGCGCGAAATAGTCGCGATCGATCGGATACGAATCGTCGTCGAAGCTGGCCACGATAGGCTGGGTGGCCGCAGCGATCAGCGCGTTTCGACCGCCGCCCGGTCCCACACGAGCGTCGCTCACGACGACACGGGCACCGGGGAACGCCTGGCGGATCGCCGCCGCGCAGGCTGTTTGGTGCCCATCGACGTGGACGAGGATCTCCGAGGGCAGCGGGACGCACCGCCCGATCTTCTCCAGCGTGACCTGCGCCACTCCGAGGCGTTGATAGGCAGTTACAACCGCCGTGATGCTGACCGGCGCGGGCTGATGACGTGTTTGCTGGTTGATCACTTGGGTGACTGGGAACACGGCAAGATCATAATTCTTCCCAGTGCGCGAAGCCGGCCGCTGAACCGTGCGCCGAATGAGTTCAGGTGACGGCGGCGCGCGGCCCCACCGAGGTTACTGGCCGTCTCGATCACGAAGTACATCACTGCCAGCCCGAATGCACCTATCGCCGAACGCCCCTGGGTGCGATGCATCACCAAATACCGGTTGTAGAGGTCGTCTTCGGCTGCGTCTGCAGGCGAGACTCTCCCGCCCGAAGCCTGAAAGTGACCCACTCGCGCTGACGGGCAGAAAAGGATGCTTCCCACCTTGGATATCTTCAGGCCAAGATCCACGTCTTCGTTGATCGTGCACCGATAAAGGAAGAAGTCGGAAAAGCCTCCAACCTCGTCGTAGGCGGAGCGGCGGATCATCGTGTTGCAGGTACTGAGCCAGGCGATCGCCATGGCGTGGCGCGGAGACGGGTTATAGCCGAAGCGCAGCAGCGGACCGACGACTCGGCCCTGCCACGCCCCCTCCTCCATCCGGAGGACGTACCTCAAATAGAAACGCCACGCGCGGGTCGGCGCGGGCCACGACTGGTTATTGAAATCGGCCAACGCCCCGACGATGCTCAAATCGCTCGAAAGAGCGCCGGCCAACTGCTGGACGCAATCTGTTTCGAGGACGACGTCGTCATCGAGCAACAGCAGGTACTCCCCATGTGAATGGGCAATCGCTGCGACACGCTGCCTGACGGCGTTCGGTGGATGCACGCCGACCCGGCGGACATTCAGCCCGCGCGCCGCCCAGCGCGGCTGCGCGACCACATGCAGCACGTCTTCCCCGCCACTCCCATCCGCCACGATGACCTCGTTGGGCCGGCGCGACTGCGCGGCCAGCGACTCCAGCAGACGGGACAGCGACTCGGGGCGGCCGATGGTCGGCACAATGGCGCTGATCCACCCGGCGGTCATCGCGTCGGCCAGGACAACGTCTGCGTCTGGGCCACGGGCCACACGGCCCCGGTCTCGCCCGGTCGCGGCGACCACCCAGTGCGGCGGACGAATTCGTCGACATCGCGCAGCGCAACCAGATTCTCGAATGGCTCGGTCTCGAACTCCGTCGTGATGGCCACGATTGCGCGCGGAGCGCTGAGGCGGAACAGGCGGAAGCCCGCGCCCTCGAGCAAGGTCAGCAGGTCGTGGGTCGAGTAGCCGAACCGGGAAGAATGGAGGCTGCTGACCTCGAAATACACACAACGCGTGCGCTTGAGCAGTTCGGTAGCACCGTCGAAGACGAACTTCTCGTACCCCTCGACATCCACCTTTAGCAGCGCGAAGGGTCCGGCGCCAAGAACGAGATCGTCGAGCCGCCGGACCGCGACCTGCAAGGTGCCGCCGTCGATCCGGTTCATGTCGTCACGGCGGTCGTCGGCAAACGGCGCACTGCCTGTCGCCGCGCCGGCGGCCACGTTGATCAACTCGACGTGACTGACCTGGTTCAGTGCAACGTTCTCCTGAAGGAACCGGAACGTCCTCGGGTGCGGTTCGATGCCGATGACGTGACCGGATGGTCCCACCTGAACCGCCGCGGTCAGCACCGTATCGCCGATGTTGGCGCCCGCGTCAACGACGTGGTCCCCGGGCTTGAGGTAATCGCGAAAAAATCCCAGCGCACCGTCGCGCTCATGAGGATCGATCCAAAGTTGCGATGAGAGGTTTGCCGGATGGAAGCGCAAGGTAAACCCGCGCTGCCGAATCGTCATCCAGCGGCACGCGGAAGTGGCCATGAGCAGCCGGGCCATGACGAATCGGCCTGGCCGCTTGTGATTCATCACCAGCTTCCAATAGTTCTTCAGGGCGCGCTCCGCGAGGGTTGCCCGTTGAGAATGCGCGCCAGCGCCCGGAGGCGGCCGCCGAGCCGCGGGCCGAAGCCGTTGCTGCGACCCCTGCGGAGGCATCCGCCAAGGTTGCTGGCCGTCTCCACAGCCAAATACAACACCACCAGGCCGAACGCCTTGCGCGCCGGCAGGTTCTGGGTCTTCCGCAGAATGAAATAGCGGTTGTAGAGGTCGTCTTCGGCGGCCACCGCCCTCGAGACTCGCCCGCCGGGAGCGTGAAAGTGGCCCAGGCGAGCCGCTGGACAAAACACGATAGTCCCGACTTTGGCGATCTTCAGGCCAAGGTCCACATCTTCATTGATCGTGGAGCGGTGAAGAAAGAAATCGGAGAAGCCTCCAGCTTGGTCGTACGCCGAGCGACGAATCAGCGTATTACAGGTACTCAGCCAGGCGATCGGTGTGGGGTGGCTCGGCGGCGGATTGTAGCCAAAGCGCAGCAAGGGGCCGACCACGTGGCCTTGCCACGACCCCTCTTCCATCCCGAGGGCAAACTTCAAGTAGAAGCGCCAGGCGCGGGTCGGCATGGGCCACGACTGGTTGTTATAGTCGGCAACCGCCCCAACGATGAGGGCGTCGTCGGCCAGCGCCCTCAGCAACTGCTCGACGCAATCTGATTCGAGCACGACGTCATCATCGAGCAGCAGCAGATACTCGCTCTGGGAATCGGCGATCGCGGCGACACGCTGACGGACCGCGTTCGGTGGCTGGACTCCAATACGGCGGACGTTCAGACCACGCGAGGCCCAGACCGGCCGTGCGACCACACGCCGCACGGCATCCCCGCCGCTGCCATCTGCGACAATGACTTCGTCCGGCTGGCGCGTTTGCGCGGCCAACGACGTCAGCAGTTGTTTCAGGGAATCGGCGCGGCCAATGGTTGGGACGATGGCGGAAACGCAGGGGTGCTGTTCGTCCACAACATTGGGCGCCTGTAAGGCGGCGCGAATGACCGGGGTGACAGGCAAGGCCGGCCAGCGGCCGGCCGCACACGAGGCGGACTAGAGGAGACGCTGGCGAATCCGGAGCGTGTCGTTGGGTTTGATCAACGTGCTCATCGTGACTTTCACTTCGACTTCCTTGTCACCAACCCTGCGAATGACCTTCATGCCGCGGTCCGAACCACGTTCGGTCAAACCGCCGGCAACCGCGATCGCCTGCCGCACGGTCATGTTCGGCACCAGCACGAACGCCCCCGGGGTCCTAACAAAACCGGTCACGTAGAACTTGTCGGCCGAGGGGATGAACAGGGTGTCGCCATCCT
>CAYHCW010000016.1:0-14294 GCA_964355025.1 uncultured Gemmatimonas sp.
TGTACACCGACGACGAGTTCGAGATCATGAAACGCGACATCGCCGTGGCCAAGGAGCTCGGGGCCGATGGCGTGGTGGTCGGCATCCTGACCTCCGAGGGCGAGGTGGACGCCGACCGGCTGGCCGAGTTGCACGCTGTGGCGAGTCCATTGCACGTCGGCTTCCACCGCGCCTTCGATTCCGTGAAGGACCAGGACGAAGCGCTCGAGCTGCTGGTGTCGCTGCAGTTCGACACGATCCTCACGAGCGGCGGCGCGGAGACTGCGGCGCTGGGCGCCGCGCGCATCAAGCACCTGGTGGAGCGGGCGGGCGATCGCATCGGCATCATCGCCGGGGGGTCCATCGATCCCGACAACGTGAGCGCGCTGGTCAGCGCCACCGGCGTGAAGATTGTGCATGGCCGCGCGTTCAGTGGCTTGGCAGGGGCGGTCGGGGCCCCCTGAGAGGCGACGCCAACATCCGGCTCGACGAACTCGCCGAGGTGATGGGGGAGCGCTACGCGCTCGGCCGTGAGGTCGGGCGTGGCGGCATGGCACACGTCTTTCTGGCGCACGATCGCAAGCACGACCGCCCCGTCGCGGTGAAGGTGCTGCGCGGCGAACTCGCGGCGACCGTTGCTCCCGACCGCTTTCGCCGCGAGATCGAGATGGCGGCGCGGTTGCAGCACCCGCACATCGTCCCCATCTACGATTCGGGCGGTGCCGACGCGCTGCTGTTCTTCGTGATGCCGTATATCGAAGGCGAGACGCTGCGCGACCGCCTCACGCGTGACGCGCGGCTGCCGCTGGACGTGACCATCCGTCTGGGTCTTGAAGTGGCCGAGGCGCTGAGTTATGCACACAGCCGCAACGTGGTGCACCGCGACATCAAGCCGGAGAACATCCTCCTCTTTCGCGGGCACGCGATGGTCGCCGACTTCGGCATCGCCACGGCGGTGACGCGGCCGGAAGACATCAGCCTCACGATCACGGGAAGCGGGCTCGGCACGCCGGCCTACATGAGTCCCGAGCAGGCGTTCGGCGAGAAGACGGTGGATGGCCGGGCCGACACCTACAGCCTGGCATGCGTGCTGTATGAGATGCTCTCGGGAGCGCCGCCGTTCACCGGCAAGACCCTGATGGCCGTGATCGCGGCCAAGTCCACCCAGCCGGTCAAGGACCTGCTCACCCAGGCCGTGGACGTGCCGCCGCACGTGGCCGAGGCGATCCACCGTGCGCTCGAACGCGAGCCGGCCGACCGCTTTGCGCAGATCGCGGAGTTTGCCGACGCGCTCTCGTCGGCGCAGCCGATGCTCCCGGCGCAGCCACGGGGGCGGGCGCTGGCGGCGCAAGGCGTGTCCATCGCCGTGCTGCCGTTTGCCAACAGGAGCGGTGTCGCCGACGACGAGTTCCTGAGCGACGGCATCAGCGAGGACCTCATCTACGCGTTGTCGCGGCTGCCTGGGCTGCGCGTGGTGGCCCGCACCTCGGCGTTTGCGTTCAAGGGGCGCGCCGTCGACGTGCGGGCCATCGGCGCCGAACTGGGCGTTGGTGCCGTGCTCGACGGCAGCGTGCGCCGTCAGGGCGCGCGTTTGCGCATCACGGCCGACCTGATTGACGTCGCCACCGGCTTTGCACTCTGGTCGGAGCGCTACGACCGCGAGCAGGATGACGTGTTTGCCGTGCAGGACGAGATCACGCGGGCCATCGTCGACACGCTGAAGGTGCGCCTGCTCGGCGACGCGCCACGACTCGTGGACACGCCCACCTCGGACTTTGCTGCGTACGAGTCATACCTGAAGGGGCGCTTCGAGTGGAACCAGCGCACCGAAGCGGCCATGCGGCGAGGCATCGAGCAGATGCAACGCGCGATTGCCACCGATCCGCGCTTCGTGCTGGCGCACTCGGGGCTCGCCGACGCGTACATCACCCTGGCGGTGTACGGCGCCGCTCGCGCCGACACGCTGCTTGCCCAGGCGCGTGAATCGGCGGAGCGCGCGCTGCTCATGGCGCCCACGCTCGCCGAGGCGCTGACGGCGCGCGCCTCGGTGCGCGCCCTGCTTGACCACGACTGGGACGGGGCCGAACGCGACTACGTGCAGGCGCTCACGATCCGCGAGCAGTACGCCACGGCGCACCAGTGGTACGCGATGCACCTGCTGGCGCCACGCGGACGCTTCGCCGAAGCCCGCGCCCGCATTGCACGCGCGCGCGAGCTCGACCCGCTTTCGGCGCCGATTGCCACCAGCGCAGCCATCCTGCGCCTGTACGAGCGTGACCATCCGCAGGCGGCGGCCGAGTTCCGGCTGGTCATCGCGCAGCACCCGGCGTTCTACCTGGCGCACTATGCCCTGGGCGGTTCGCTGTCGGCCCTGGGTGAGCACGCCGAGGCGGTGGACGCGCTGCGCCGCGCCGCCCTGCTGAGCGGGGAGAGCCCTGAAGTGCTGTCGGCCCTGGCCTGTGCGCTCGCCGCAGCGGGCGATCCGGGCGAAGCGCACGCGCTGCTCGTCCGCCTGGAGCGCACGGCCCTGGAGCGCTATGTCTCTCCGGTGCTCGTGGCCCAGGTGTTCGCGGTGCTTGGCAAGCCGGTGCGCGCGCTCGACGAACTCGAGCGGGCGGCGGTCATGAAGAGCGTCGAGATGCCGTACCTCCACCTGCGGGCGCCGTTCGACGCGCTGCGCGACGAGCCCCGGTTTCGCGCGCTCGTCGCGACGGTGCTGGGCTAGCTACGGCGGGGCGAGCGCCCCATTATTCGCCGCTTGGGCGTCACCCACCCCCCGGGGGCACGCATGAGCGTCAAACTTGTTCGCACGGCCGCTGGCCGTGGATTGCTGTGGTTGCTGGCGGCCGGCGCTCTGGCGCCCGCTGCCGCGCAGGCGCCGCAGGCGCCGCAGGCGGCCACGCTGGCTGGCCGGGTCACCGAGGCGGGACGTGCGCTGCCGCTCGCCGGTGTCCAGGTGGTCGTTGCCGGGCAGCGCATGGCCATCACCGGCGACGACGGACGCTACTCGCTGGGCGGGCTGCCTGCGGGCGCGTACGAGGTGACGTTCCGGTGGATCGGCTACGCGCCGCATCGTGTTACCACCTCGCTGGCCACTGGACCCGCGCGTGTGCTCGATGTCGCCCTCGAGCGCAATCCGGTGATGCTGGGCGAGGTCAGCGTCAATGGCGTGTCGCGCACGCCCGAGCGCGTGGTGGAAGCGCCGGCCGCCGTGGTGGTCGCTGAGCCGGCTCGCGTACGGGAGATGGGGGCCACCGGCCAGGTGCCGTTGCTGGTGGGCGACCTGACCGGGGTGCATATCGCGCAGTCCGGACTCTACGACTTCAACCTGAACACACGCGGCTTCAATGGCGCGTTGAATCGCCGTACGCTCGTGCTGGTGGACGGACGCGACGTGTCGATTCCGATTCTTGGCAACCAGGATTGGGCGGACATGTCGTTGATGGAAGAGGGCACAGCGGTGGAGATGGTGCGCGGTCCCGGTTCGGCGCTGTACGGTGCCAACGCCTTCAGCGGCGTGCTGGCCGTTCGCACGCCGAGCGTACGCGAATCGCGAGGAGCGCGGCTCAGCCTCACCACCGGCGAACTCTCCACGCGACGTGTCGACGGCCGCTACGGCTTCGTGGCCCCGGACTATCGCTGGGGCATGCGCGTGAGCGGCGGCTTTCAGCAGAGCCAGACGTGGGATCGTTCTCGCACCAGCACCGGCGACGCAGCGCGCGAGTACGACGCAGCCGGCTTTGCCGCCGGCACGGTGCATCCGCCGGCGCCGGGCTACGACCTGCGTCCGCTCGCCGGACAGGTGACGACCCCCAACCCGGGCGGCACGCCGGGCACAGCCTCGGGCTCGCCCGACCCGGTGCAGACCTGGTATGGCAGCGCGCGTGCCGACTGGTATGCAGCCGACGGATCGGTGCTCACCGCCGAGGGCGGGATGTCGCGCGTGGAGAACACGGTGATCGCCACGCCCGGCGGACGTTCTCAGGTCACGCAGGCCGACCGCCCGTGGGCGCGCGTCGCGTGGAACGCCGACGCCTTCAGCGTCTTTGGCTACTACACCGGACGCGACGGCGAGCAGTACAGCCTCGGTACCGGCACGCGCGCGGTAGACCAGGCCGGCACCTTGCACATCGAGGGACAGTTCAACCGCAGCTTCGCCGGCACGCGCGGGCGCGTGGTGGCAGGCGCGTCGGCTCGCCGGCAGACGGTGGATTCCCGCGGCACGATTCTCGGCGCCGAAGATGACGGGCGCGCCGACCGGTCGTATGCGCTCTTCGAGCAGGTGGACTACGAGATCGCTCCGCGGGTCAAGGTCATTGCGGCGAGCCGCCTCGACCAGGGCACGCTGTACGATGCCGCGTTCTCGCCGAAGCTCGGGATCGTGGTCTCGCCGCAGAAGGACCAGACGGTGCGACTGACGTGGAATCGCGGCTTCCTGACGCCGAGTGCGTTCCAGCGCTTCCTGTTTTTTCCGGCGGCGCCGCCGCTTGACTTGCGCGCGCTCGAGGGCGGGCTGCGCCTGTCGCCGCTGGGGCCGGCGCTGGCCGGCGTGCCCAGCGGCGCCCTGTTCGACGTGTCGTCGGCGGTGCCAGTGCTCGCGCTCGGCAACCGCACGCTGAAGCCCGAGGATGTCACCGGCCTGGAACTGGGCTACAAGGGACAGACGGGACGCGTCTTCCTCACGGTCGACGCGTACTACAGCGACATCAGGGACTTCAGCACCGGCGTGCTGGCCGGCGTGAACCCCGAGTACAAGCCGTGGACGGCGCCGGCGGCCGTGCCCGAGGCCGCGCGCGCACCGCTCGAGGCGGCAATCCTCGGCGTCATGGGCCCGGGGTTCAGCCGGCTCCCAGGCCCGGGGACGAGTGCGTACGTGTTGTCGATGGGCAACGCCGGGCGGGCAAAGGAGTACGGCGTGGAGGTGGGTGTCGGCGTGCAGGTGAACTCCAGGCTGCGCCTCGACGCCAACTATGCCGGTTACCACTTTGACCTCGACCAGAGCGACTTCTATCCGTCCGACACGGTGGAGGCGAACACGCCACCGCACTCGGCAAACGTCGCGGCCGTGTACCAGGCCGACAACGGCGCGCGCGCGCGGCTTGGCCTGCGCTGGGAAGACGGCTTCAGGTTCCGCTCGGGCACCTGGGTGGGCGACCTGCCGTCGTCGCGCAGCGTGGACGTGAACGTGACGTACCCGCTGGGGCAACGGCTCACCGCGACGATCGCCGGCACCAACGTGCTCAATGAACAGCGTGTGCACCTGATGGGGGGGTCGGTGATCGGCCGCCGGGTGCTCGTGACGCTCGGCTGGAGCCAGCAGTGACGCTTCCATCGCCGTTCACCGCGTACGAACTGCACTGGGATTCGCCGCAGCTGGCCGACGCCGAACTCTCCGGCGTCTGGTCGTCGTTCGAGTGGTGGTACTTCGACCTTAGCACCGCGGATGGCGTAGAGCTGGTGCTGTGCTTCAGCCGGAAGAATCCCATCTTCTCGGGCGACAAGGTGTCGGTGTACGTCGAGTACACGGCGCCGGGCACCGCGTTCAAGCACATCCGCAATTATGCGCGCGGCGAGTATTCGTACACCGAATCGCCCGGGGTGCGCGAACTCAGGATTGCCGGCAACGTCGTGCGCATCGTCGGCACCGAGCCGTCGAACACGCACTACGAGGTCACGCTTGACACGCCGTGGATTACTGGCGCGCTGACGATGACGCCGGAGCACCGCGGGTTCCTGCCAAGCGCCACCGGGCACTACTTCACCGGCAAGCACGACGCGTCGGTGTACACGGCGGTGTCGTTTTCGGCGCCGATCATGGCGACCACCGGCACGCTGACGGTTGCCGGCCAGACGCAGTCGGTGAGTGGGCACGGGTACCACGACCATCCGTGGGGCACGCAGCAGTTGTTCTGGACGCACCGCGAGTGGCACTGGGGGCGCACGGCAACGCCCGCGCTCGGCGTGATGTTCGCGACGGTCACGCCGCAGGATGAGTTTACGGGCACGCTCTGCTTCCTCTGGTCGGGGGCGACCGGTGTCTTCGAGCCGCAGGTGACCGGCGACCTTGCCGTGGCGCCGGCGCAGTGGAAGAAGGACGCGATCACGGGCATCGAGTTTCCGCACCAACTGGGAGTGTCGGCGTCCAGGCTCGCGTGGACGGCGCAGTATCAGCGGTCGCTGCTCGACACGCCGATGTACGAGCGCTCCGCCGTCTCGTGGACGCCGGTGCCCTCGGGCGTCGCCGGCAGCGGGTGGACGGAGTATTTCAGCTTGCCGCCGTTCTGGCGCTGGGTGGCATTTCTCGGCGCCAAGGTGACGGCGTTTTTCTGGCGTCCCTTCCCCTGGTTTGGGCGCTGACGCGCCGGGAACTCTCATGACGCTGCCGCCGTTCGAGATATTCCTCGCTGCCGTTCCAACCATCGTGCTCTCGCTGTGGTACGTGTACCGGCAGTCGCGGCTCAACCGATACGACACGCTCGCGATTGTCGTGTCGTTCGTCTACGGCATGACGGTGGAAGTGCTGTCCATCAGGACGGTGCACGAATACGACTACGCCAACCTGTGGTTCATGTTCGGCTCGGCGCCCGACTGGGTGCCGTACTCGGTGGGGCTCGGCTGGGCGAGCATGGTGTACGTCGGGATGCAGACGAGCGACCGCGTCGGACTCCCGTGGTGGCAGCGCCCGCTGCTCGACGGCGCGGTGGCAACGGTGATGGACCTCGTGCTCGATCCCGGGGCGAGCGCGACGCGCCGGGTGATTGCCGACACCGGACCCTGCATGCTGCAGGCCGCGCCGACGTTTGGCGGCATTGGCGCCTGGGTCTGGTGTGTGCCCGAGAACATCCGGGGGTTCTGGTACACGGTGCCGCTGGGGAACTTCATCGGCTGGTTCGCGATTGTCGCGACGCTCTCGTTCTTCTACCGCGCCGGACGGCGGTGGTGCAACGCCGATGCACGGGGCTGGATGGCGCAAGTTGGCCTGCTGCTGGCCGCCGCAGCCCTCTCGCTGGGTTCGTGCACCGTGTTGCTCAAGGTCTCGGGCATCGCCACCCGGTCGGCGGCGGTGCAATGGGTGGTCTTCGTGGCGCTGATCGCCACGCCCGTGCTGCTCGTCGTGGTGCAGCGCGCGAAGCTGAAGTTCGACAATCCGGTGGCGTGGGGCGTGGTCATCTGGCCGCTCTACATCTACGCGGCCTGGACGGCGATGTTCATCGCGAAGCGGGTGGATCCCGCGTGGTGGCCGCTCGCGCCGGTGGGCATCGTCGCCACGGCCTGCCTGGGGCTGGTGCTCCTGTTCCTCCCCAACCTGGCGTTGCTGCGCCGGCGGAGCGACTAAGTGCACCTCTCCACTCTCGTGGTGCTCGGCACGATCGTCCCGATATTCGGATTGGGCGTCTACTACTTCCTGCGTGCGATGCGCGTGGGACGGTACGAGGCGACGGCATTCCTGGCCTGCGTCGTGTACGGCATGGCGCTGGAGAAGATCGAAGTTCGCACCACGGAGGCGTACGACTACGCGGACCTCTGGTTCATGCTCGGGCAGTCACCCGACTGGGTGCCGTACACCATCGGCGTCACCTGGGCCATGGTCATCTTCATCGTGATGCAGACCAGCGACCGGCTCGGGCTGCCGTGGGGAGTGCGGCCCCTGCTTGACGGTGCGCTGGCGACGATGCTCGACCTCGTCATCGATCCCGTGTCGAGTGCGAGCCGCTGGGTGACTCAAACTGGCGTGTCGTGCATGAACGACACAACGCCACTCTTCGGCGGCTTTGGCGTCTGGACCTGGTGCGTCCCCGCGGGTGATCGCGCCCTCTGGTTCACCGTACCGCTCGCGAACTTCCTCGGCTGGTTTGCGGTGGTCGCCATCTTCTCGTTCACGATGCGCGCCGGACGCGCGTGGCTGAAGGCCGATCGCTGGGGAGCCGCGGCGCAGCCGGTCCTGCTGGTCGCGCTGGCGGCGATTGCGCTCGGCCTGTTGAAGCTGGCGGCGCAGTTCTACCAGCACGAAATGCTCGACGTCACGGGACAGCGCGCGCTGCTGGCGCTGCTGCTGCTCGCGCCGGTTGTCTACCTCGCCGTCGGATGGCGGCGCTGGAACTACTCAAACCCGCGCGATCTTCTGCTGCTGCTGATGCCCATTTATGCGTGGGGCGGCGGCGTAGGCGCGTTCTTCCTCACCGGCATCGACCGGGCGTCATGGCCAATGGCCGCCGTGCGCCTCGTTCTGGTCGCGCTGGCAGGCATTGCGCTCTTTCTGCTGCCGTACGCCAAGACGCTTAGGCGCCGGTCGACCACCTAGCGCCGGCCGCCACGGTGCCGAACGAGTAGATGGTCTCAGGCTGCTTGCGCCCGCGGATCTTCACCTCGTCGTGCTTCACGAAGTCCTGCGTCTCGTCGAGTGCCCGCTCGCACGTCAGCGAATCGATGAGCATTGCGGCATCGAATTCTCGCGTCAGCGATTGCAGGCGCGCGGCCAGGTTGGTGGTGCTGCCGATGGCGCTCCAGATCGTGCGGTCCACCGCCTCGATATTCCCCACGAAGGCAATACCTGTGGCGACGCCGACGCCCACGCGCATCGGGGGTGCATTGGGGTCGTCGTAGCGCAGCTTTGGCACGGCATCGACGAGCCGCTTGGCGGCCTGCACCGCGCTGCGCTCCTTGTGCGGCAGCGGGCGGGGCGCGCCAAACACCGCCATCATGCCATCCCCGTTGAACTCCACCACCACGCCGCCGCAGTCGGTGACGATGGACGACACGGCGTCGGTGTACAGGTTGACCGTCGAAAAGATCGTGGCGGCCTCGCGCGTGTCGGCGAACGACGTGTAGCCGCGCAGGTCGACGAACAGCACCGACACCTCGCGCTCGCCCGTCTCGAGCTCGGTGCCCGACGCGATGGCGTCAGCGATGGCTCCCGGCACGTACCGGCGCATCTTGGCCTGCATCGCCCGCGCCTGCGCCAGCAGTTCTTCCTCGTCGAACCGGAGCATGTGGCTCGAAATCGTCTTGGCGAGCGTGGTAAGCAGCGAAAGGTCGGTGGACGTGTAGATGTCACCCGAGCGCTTCTCGCCGAGGCAGACGAAGCCCTCCAGGCCACCGGCGCGATGCACCGGAAACACGACCTTGGCGTCCAGGCTGGCGAGCACGGCCGCACCTTCGGTGCCGGCGGTGGCGACCAGTCGCTTCGTCACCAGGCTGGCGCCGTCGAGGGCGCCCACCAGCGCGAGCAGCGGCGTGCCGGCCGGGATGGTCGGCGGCATCGTGTCGCCCTCGATGATGACCGGCACGAAGCTGTCACCGGCCGATTCATAGATGACGCACGACGACGGGCGCAGGTGAAGGGAGAGTTCGCTCCCGGCGAGCGCGAAGAGACCTTCGGCCGTCCGTACCGACGCGAACTTCTCCGGCAGCACCTTCATGGCCTGCTCGAGCGCGAACCGCTCCTTGAAGAACATCCGATCGACCAGCGGGCGCAGCCGGCGCTCGGCGACGATGACCAGCACGGAGAGGGCGATGGTGATGCCGCTGCGTCCGACCGACGGGTCGACGTCGAGCTGCTGAGTCAGCGTGTTGGTGAACGCGGGCACGGCGAAGAAGCCGCCGCCGACCACCGCGACGCCCAGCAGGTTGTACCCCACGGTGGCGCCGAAGACTCGATCGATGTCGAACAGGTCGAAGCGCAGGATGGCGATCATCACTGAGATGGGGAAGCTTGCGCTGGCGGCCATGATCGCCAGGCGCGCCCACAGCGGCGCGTCCGCCTGGAAGGCGTCGGCCGAGCCCAGAATGGAATACGTGACGATGGTGACGAACGTGCCCACGTACACCGCGAGGATGGTCCACTTCACCTGGCGGCGGCCCACCGGTCCGCTGCGGCGGTAGTTCACCGTGAGCGTCGCGATGAGCGTCATGAGATAGACGAACGAGACCAGGGTGCCCAGCGTCGATTTCGCGATCGGCGGCACGGGAATCGCGTACGCCGAGGCGAAGGCGGGGATGCCGATGGGGAGAAAGATCCACGGCCACACACGGTTCCATCCCTTCAGCGCCGACGCCTCCTCTGGGAACGACACGTACGCCAAGATGAGCAGTGGCCACGTGACGTTCACGAAGAACGCCGCGAGCGCGATCTTCGCGAGCATCAACTCGTACGGGCCGACGAATTGGATGGTGTACAGCACCGCGCTGGCGGCCATGGCGCGATGGAAGGCGCGCGTCGTCGGGGTCTGGCGGGCACGGGCGATGATGAGGATGGCGGCGATGCCCCACGCCAGCGACGTGACGAAGTCGGTGGCGTACGAGGGAGGCTGGCTCGCCGGCCGCAGCTCCTGCACTTCCAGCGCCCGTCCATGGCGCTCGACGAGCATCGGCACCGGCCCGCGATCACGCCACGCCGCATCCTCCACGGCCGCCACGTACCGGGCCTGCCCGTAGCCGCGCACATCGCGCGTGCCCACCCGCTTCACGACGTCGCCGACGCGCAGCGAGGTCAGCGAGTCGCCGCCAGCGCGCATGTAGCCCAGCACCACGGGGTAGCCGCTGTCGCCGCGCAGGGCGACGTACGTCTGCCGGAGCACCGGGTGACGCAGGCTCGCCAGCTTGAGCCCAAGGCCCCCGATCCAGAGTGCCAGGAAAAGCCCGAAGGCGAGACGGTCGACGACGCGGAGGTGCTTGAGCATCAGGGGTGGGGGGGTTGCTGGAATGACGACTGGCGTGATAATAAGCACCGGCGACGGAACCCGCCGCTGGTCAGCCGGGAACCACCCACCCCGGCACCGACGGCACGGACGACTCCCCCCATCCAGGCCCCCAATGCGCAAGACGACGCCACGCGAGGACATCCTCACCCTCATTGCGATGGTCGCCACGCTGGGACTCCCCGCCATCTTCACGCTCAGCCGCGTGACGGTGCGCCCGGAATTCGTGCACGGCGCCGAGAATCCGTCGCCGTACGGCTACACCGTGAGCCTCTCGCTCTTCCTGTTCCCGGTGATCGTGCTGACGGTCTTCCACATGTTCCTGCCCAAGCATCATACGCACCGCAGCGCGCTGTTGACGGCGTCGGGTGTCATTGCGGTGCTCGGGTTCGTGCTTGACCTCTTCTTCGGCCACGCCTTCTTCAGGTTCGAGAACGAGGCGGCTACCCTTGGCATTCGCCTGCCGGCCTGGGACTGGAGTGCGTGGCGGTGGGTGCCCTCGTACCTCCCGCTGGAGGAGTTCGCGTTCTATATCCTCGGCGCGCTGTTCGTGATGACCAGCTACCTGTGGTTCAGCGAATACTGGCTGCAGGACTACGAGCCGCACGAGTACGAGGAGCACACGCGCGCCGTTGGGCCGCTGGTGCAGATCAGCTGGAGGTCGATGCTGGCCTGGGCGGCGCTGCTGGTGCTGGGGCTGGTGTTCAAGCGCTTCGGTCCCTCACCCGAGGGATTTGCCGGCTACTTCATCTTCCTGATGGTGCTCGGCTTCCTGCCCTCGTTCCTGTTCCTTCGTGCGGTGGCGAGGTTCGTGAACTGGCGGGCGTTCGCCGGGTCGTACGCCGCGCTCATGCTGGTGAGCCTGATATGGGAGGCCACACTGGGCGTGCCCTACAACTGGTGGAACTACAAGGACGAGCAGATGCTGGGCATCGCAGTGCAGGCGTGGAGCGGGCTCCCGCTGGAGGCGGTGCTGCTCTGGCTGGTGATCGCGTGGGACTGCGTGATTGCGTTCGAGATCTTTCGTGTCTACTTCCACATGGACTGCAAGCCGATGGAGGCGTTGTTCGGGCGCGAACAGACTCGCTGAATCGGAATTCGGATCGCGGAACGGGAAAACGAAGGCGGAATTCGAAGCTGACTGCGGAATGGAAAGCCGAAAGGGGGACGCGATGCGCGTCCCCCTTTCCAATTCACCGTCCACCTTCCGTTTCGCATTTCGTCTTCGAGTTCCAACTCCGCCATCCGCATTCCGCTTCACCCCACCATCGACTTCACCACAAACCACACGTTCGCCGGCCGCTCGGCGAGCCGCCGCATGTACCACCGGTACCACGCGTTGCCGTAGCTGATGAGCGTCTTCACCGTGCGCCCGTCGCTGCGCAACCGGCGCTGGTCGGCGTCGCGAATGCCGTACAGCATGTGGATCTCGTACTGCTTGTCGGTGGCGCCATGCGCCTTGGCGCGCGCGACGAGGCGGTCGATCAACGGAATGTCGTGCGTGCCGAGCACCGGCAGGCAGAAGCCGCCCGCTGCCGCCTGCAGCATGCGGTCGGAGAGGTCGAAGAAGGCGCGGTCGGTGTCGGCCTTGTACGGAAACGCTACGTCAGCGGGCTCGGCGTACGCGCCCTTCACCAGCCGGATGATGGGATTGATCGGCATCAGTGCCTCGAGATCCGCCGGCGTGCGGCGCAGGTACGCCTGCAGACAGAGGCCCACCCTGGCGTGCCGTGCCTTGACGGCGCTGTACAGCGCGAGCGTGCGGTCGACGTAACTGGAATCTTCCATGTCGATCCAGAAGATCTTCCCCACGGCCTCGCTCTTGGCGGCCAGCGTGAACAGGTGGGCGAGGCACTGATCGTACGAGAGATCGAGGCCGAGCTGCGTCGGCTTGATGGACACGTGCCCGTCGAGTCCCGACGCCGCCAGCTGATCGAAGAACCAGAGGTAGTGGTCGCGCACCGCGTCGGCGTCGGAGAGCACCGTGAGATTTTCGCCGAGCTTGGTGAACACCGTGCCGCGCCCCTCGGCCTTGAGCAATTGCGCCGCGCGCAGCGCATCCTCGGGCGCCTCGCCGGGCATGAAACGTCTGGTGGCGCGCTTGACGAAACTGCGCTGCGTGGCCTGCCGGTTGAGAAACGGCGACTTGGCCATCTTCAGCAGGATGGTGCGGCCGATGCTCATGGCTTCCACGTCCCCCGCGCGACCTGCGGCTTGAAGGTGTCCAGTCCCCTGGGCGGATACGCGACGGTCTTGCCGCTCTCCGCGCTCTGGTAGGCGGTCATCAGCATCTTCACGACCTCAAGACCATCGTCGAACGTCAATAGCGGTTTCTCTCTCCCCAGGAAGACATTCACGAAGTGGCGGTCCTCGTCGGTGTAGCCGTAGGCGAGATGCTCCTGAGGCACCACCGGCATCACGCCCTGCTCGGCGTTCTGCTTTTCGACCAGGTCCTCGCCGGCGCGCCCGGTGACCTCGCGGCTGAAAAACAGCTGCAGCCCGCTGTCGAGTGAATTCCACTTCATCGAGTACTCAGGGCCGAGCAGTTCGGCGGACAGTCGCAGGCCGGCGCCGACGAAGCTCCACGACGTCGTCGCCTCGCCGATGACCGTCAGCCCCTCGGCGGTCTCGAACTCGATGAGCATGCTGGCGAAGTCTTCCGAAGGACGCTTGGTGTAATCCACCTGTGCGCCCATCATCCCCTTGAGCTTCTTCGCGTACGCGGGGCGCGACCACTTGAGCGACGCGATGTGCCCGGTGATGCGCTTCACCTTCACGCTGCTGAGCGGCTCGCCGGGGCGCGTGAGCAGGTGCCGCACGACGAGCGCCGAGTGGCACATCATGTCGTTGAGCACACCGCCGCCCTGCAACTGTCCCTGCCAGAACCACGGGCTGTGCGGCCCGCTGTGTTCCTCGGCGGCGCGCGCGAGGTACGGACGCCCGGTGGTGGCCGCACCGCGCGCCCAGATGAGCTTCTTGCCCGCCTCGACGTGCGGCGCAAAGAGCTGGTTCTCGAGGTAGCCGGTCTTGAGGCCCACCGAGGCGGCGGGGTGCTTGACGCGCTTGGCTTCGGCGACGTTCCGGGCGAGCGGCTTCTCGCAGGCGATGCCCTTCAGCTCGCCCTTGCCGCGCTTGATGGTGTCGACGATCTCCTCGACGTTCTCGATGCGCGCCTGGTTGGGGCCGGTGAGCCAGATGGCGTCGATGGCCGGGTCGGCGACCATGCTGGCGATACTGCGATAGGCCTTGCAGTTGCCGACGTTCAGGTGGCGCGCGAGCGCGGCCGCCGAGTTGGCGTTCTTCGCGTTGGGGCTCCACACGCCGAGGATGTCGGCGTCACGAACGCCGGTCCAGCCTTGCATGTGGAAACGCGCGTTGAAGCCGGAGCCGATGAAGCCAACGCCAAGTCGGGGCATGTGCGGGGATGCAGAGGACAGGGGCACGGTGAAGTGCAGCGGACACAGGCACAGTGAGGTGCAGAAGGCAGCGTACCGAGGGTAATTATCGCTCCGGTTCCCCCCGGGCGGCTAGCGGTCAGAACCTCTCGAGATCCTTCGCCACAACGACGACGCCCGAGAACCCGCCTGGCCACGGAAACTGGCCTCCCGACAACATGCC
>CAYHCW010000017.1:0-1335 GCA_964355025.1 uncultured Gemmatimonas sp.
ACTAGAGAACTGGCGAAATTTCTTGACAGCCGATGTCAAGTTGCGCCGACGCGTGTTCCTGGTCGGCCCGAACGCAGCGGGGAAATCCAATGTTCTCGACGCGTTCCGGTTTCTTCGCGATGTTGCTGACCCCCAGGGCGGCGGCTTTCAGGCGGCCGTTTCTCTTCGAGGGGGGGTGTCGCAAATTCGTTCATTGCACGCCCGTCGCTATCCGAACGTCGTTATCGATGTTGAGATGGACCTTGATGGTGAAGGGGGGCATTGGCGATACCGAATCGAGTTCTCCCAAGACAATCAGCGCATTCCAAAGGTCAGTAAGGAACAGGTCTGGCTGGGCCGAGTCCTGATAGTCAATCGTCCGGACCAATTGGATATCGATGACCCGAGTCGGTTGACCCAGACGTTTCTGCAGCAGGTCAATGCCAACAAGGAATTCAGGCCGGTAGTTGAGGCACTGGCGCAAATTCGCTACCTACACCTAGTGCCGCAACTGGTTCGCGAGCCCGATCGGTCGGTGGGCAAGGTCCGAGACCCTTTCGGCGGTGATTTTCTCGAGCAGCTGGCTCGAACGCCAAAGAAGACACTGGAGGCGCGACTGCGCAAGATTAAGGAAGCGCTTCGTGTGGCGGTTCCTCAACTTGAAGAGCTCGCCCTAGAGCGCGATCCAGCGACCGGAGTAGCACACCTCAGAGGGCTTTATAAGCATTGGAGGCCTAAGGCGGGCTGGCAGACCGAAGAACAGTTTTCGGATGGCACGCTCAGGCTACTTGGGCTGCTCTGGGTGTTTCTTGACGGCAATGCACCGCTGCTCCTTGAGGAGCCGGAACTCTCGCTCCATACAGAGGTCGTGCGACATTTGCCACAAATGATGCACCGATTGGGGCGAAAATCAGGGCGCCAAATCATTATCAGCACGCACTCCGCGGAGCTTCTCTCTGATCCTGGAATCGCCCTCGAGGAGATCATGTTGCTGTATCCATCCCTTGAGGGAACCTCTCTGATGGTCGCCTCTGCCGACAAGCAGGCCCGCCTGCTGGTGGAGGGCGGGGCCTCGCCAGCGGCTGCCGTGTTACCGCGTACGGCACCAGAGAATGTCTCGCAACTCTCGTTGTTCGGCGACTGAGCGGCTTCAATGCCACCTGTGTCGGTTGCGGTTGAGGGGGCCAGTGACGTAGCCATCATCGGCCGTGTTCTGGCTCTCGTCGGTTGTTCCATCCACGCCGTTTACGGACGGTCTGGCAAGACTGGAATAGATGCCAATTTGCCCTCCTATAACAGTGCGGCGCGCTTTGCTCCTTGGCTCGTCGTTCGTGACCTCGACATCGATGCTGCGTG
>CAYHCW010000017.1:1435-3975 GCA_964355025.1 uncultured Gemmatimonas sp.
TGCTCACCGTCGGCTGGAGCGCGAGCGCAGCCCGGCGGGAGTCGGGGCGACCGCGCTTTATAAGAAAAGGGGAATCAACAGCGCCCCGACGACAAGGTTACTTACAGACAACCTCGCCGCGATGGCTCGGGCGGCAGTCAGGCCGAGCAGCGAGTTGACAGCCGTGCGGAGCGAGCGCGGAAGCCGATGGTGAGCGGCCTGTGCGCGGGCGACGCGCCGGCCGGTCTCGATTCCGGCCGCAATCAGAACCGTGCTCGACGGCTTGCAACAGGCGTGGAATGCGCGGCGTCCGGGAGGCGAACATGAGCGGTCGTTCCAAGCAGTCAATCGGTGTCGTCGGCGCGCTCGTGCTGGGTTGTTTCGTCGCCGTTCAGCGTCGTCCAGAATCGTTCAACCTGGCCACAAGAGTGGCGACGAATCCTACACCGATCCCGGCCATATCCGGCGACCCGCCCGCGGGGAGGCATTGTCAGGCAGTCAGTGGATCATCCCGGCGCCGCCGTTGGAATGCTTGAGCAACGCCTTCATCTCCAGCAGTTCGATCATCGACTTGCAGCGCGCCAGCGGGCCGTGGCGCTCGAGCAGCGCCTGCCGTTCCAGCGGATCGAACTCCTGGTATTGCGCCAGCGCGTTGATCAGGTCTTCGTCCGGCATGTTCTGCGGCAGCCGGCTCTCCATCGTCCCCTCGAAGAGCGGGGCCAGCAGCGACTCGAGCTGGCGCCGGGCCTCCTTCAATTCATCCTTGTCGCCGGCTGACAGGGTCTCGTCGATGGGCGTGATGATGGCCCGGCGATAGAGCTGGCCGATGGCCGGATCCTCCTCGCCCAGCATCGTGAACTTATCGAGGCCGCGCAGCACCAGGTTGAACCGCCCCTCGTCCAGCCGCTCGGCGTGGGTGATGAGGCCGGTGCAGCCGACGCCGTAGACCGGCGGCCGCCCTTCGTAGTCGGTGTCGTGCCCCGGACGCAGCAACACCATGCCGATCAGGCGATCGCCGGCGAGCGCATCCGCCACCATCTGCCGGTAGCGCGGCTCGAAGATGTGCAGCGGCAGGAAGACATTCGGGAACAGGACCACTGTCGCGAGGGGCAAGATCGGGAGTGACGATGGAAACATGATCAGTGAATCGTCTTGGTCTTCTTGTCCATGTAGTCCATCAGCACGTACTCCCCAAGCGTATAGGGCGTCGTGAAGTAGGCCTTGCCGCGGCACATCGCGGCGACGCGGCGGACAAAGGCGACCAGGTCGTAGTCGCGAGCCAGCATGAAGGTGTTGATCATGATCCCCGCCTTCGCGCACGCCGACACTTCGGCCAGGGTCTCGCCGATCACGAACGGATCGAGGCCGAACGGGTTCTTGTAGATGCTGCCGTCCGGCTGGGTCAGCGCCGACGGCTTGCCGTCGGTGATCATGATGATCTGCCGCATGTCCTTGCGCTGGCGCTCGAGGATGCGGCGGGCTACGCGCAGGCCTTCGCGCGTGTTGGTGTAGTACGGTCCGACGCGCACGCGCCCGAGTTCCCGCAGCGGGATCTCCTCGGCGCTGTCATGGAACAGCACGGCATGAAGCGTGTCACCGGGATATTGCGTTCGAATGAGGTGCGACAGCGCCATGGCCACGCGCTTGGCCGGGGTAAAGCGATCCTCGCCGTAGAGGATCATGCTGTGGCTGCAGTCGAGCATCAGCACGGTGGCGCAGGAGGTCTGGTACTCGCCTTGCGCGACCATCAGATCGGAATAGTCGATGTCGATGCCAGAAGTACGGAGGGCGGGGGCTTCAGCCCCCGCCGCTTTAGCCCCGGCCGCAGCAGTCTCGTCCGCGTTTCTCCGCACCGCATTCAGAATCGTCGCCGTGGCGTCGATGTTCATGACATCGCCGAACTCATACGGCTTCGGCGCGCCGCTGGTTTCGATGCCGGTGGACAGATCGCGCGTGTCGTGACGGCCGGTGCTGCCGTGGCCGGATGAACCGAGCAGGTCGCGCAGAGCGCGATAGCCCAGGAAGTCGAGCGCCTTGTCGGTGACCTCGAACTTCACCTCGCCGGGTTCGCCCTCGCCGGGACCGCCACCCTGGGCGCGCCGGGCCTTCTCGGGATCCAGGTCAGGCGGGGCGGTGATGTAGCCCGACTCCTTCATGCGCTCGATGATCTGCTGGATCAAATCCTCCAGCTGCCTGCCCTGAGCGAGGCGGTCGCCTTCGACCGCCGAGTCGAAGGGGTCGCCGAACAGTCTATCGAGCGTGTCGTCGGGCAGCACCCCGCCGTTGAACAGCGCTTCAAGAATGGCGTCGTGCAGCGCCTGCATGGTGCGGTCGCTGTCGTCGCCGGTGTCGCGCGGGTTCCCGAACCCGCTCGACATCAGCAGGTCCGACAACTTCGACATGAGCTCGTCCATGTCGAGGTCGTCGAGCAGATTGGGCACGTATTTCGTGTATTTGTACTTCATGGTGTCAGCGACGGCTAAAGCCGTCGCTCTCCGCCTGGAACTCAGCGACGGCTAAAGCCGTCGCTCTCCGCCTGGAACTCAGCGACGGCTAAAGCC
>CAYHCW010000017.1:4075-14283 GCA_964355025.1 uncultured Gemmatimonas sp.
TCAGCGACGGCTAAAGCCGTCGCTCTCCGCCTGGAACTCAGCGACGGCTAAAGCCGTCGCTCGCCGCCTGGAACTCAGCGGCGGGCTAAAGCCGTCGCTCGCCGCCTGGAACTCAGCGACGGCTAAAGCCGTCGCTCTCCGTGCGACGGTCTCCGGAGGGCGATGGCTTTAGCCGTCGCCTCAGTTGTAGTACCGCTTCTTCTTCTTGCCGGTCGGGCTGTCGTCGTCATCATCCGGCGTCAGCACCGGCGCGCGGCTGTGCTGCGGTTGAGGACGCCGCACCGGTTCGGTGGCGTGGTAGCCGCGCTCGTCGCTGCGGCTGATCTTCTTCTGCGAGTACAGCCCTTCGAGCGCGAAGTCGATCCCGGCGGCGAGCACCGGCACCGGCGCGTCCGGGGCAATGCCGGCCAGGTGCGCCAGTTCGAGCAGGCCCTGCACCCGCCTGGCCTGCGCCAGCAGCTCCGTCGACGAGGTGGTGTCCGACAGGCTGAGCGTTCCGCCGAGGTCGAACCATTCGATTACCGGCTTCAAGTCTGAATCGCGGACGTAGCCGTCGAACACGTTCGAGACGGCCGCGCGCACCAGGTCGCGCGCCACCTGGTCGGCGCCCTTCAGCTCGCCTTCGTATTCCAGCTCGAACTTGCCGGTCATCGACGGCAGCGCGGCGTAGATGTCGGTGACCCGCGCCACCGTGGGCGTCTCGCCGGTCGCCAGGGCGCGGCGCTCGGCGTTCGACACCGTGGTCTCGAGCACGCTGATCGGCAGGCGCTGGCTGACGCCGGAGCGCTTGTCCACCTTCCGCTCGCCGCGGGCCTGGAACGCGATGTCCTCGACCACTTCGCGGACGAAGCGGGGGACCTCGATGTCGCCGCCGCGCGCGACCCACGCCTCCTGCGATGTGATCTCGATGGCGTCGACCCGGCTCTGCATGTAGTGGGTGCGGATCTCGGCGCCGATGCGGTCCTTGAGCGGCGTGATGATCTTGCCGCGCGCCGTGTAGTCCTCGGGATTGGCCGTGAACGCGATCAGCACGTCGAGCGGCAGGCGAACCGGGTAGCCCTTAATCTGGACGTCGCCTTCCTGCAGGATGTTGAACAGGCCGACCTGGATCTTGCCGGCCAGGTCCGGAAGCTCGTTGATGGCGAAGATGCCGCGGTTGGCGCGCGGCAGCAGGCCAAAGTGCATCGACAGCTCGCTGCCCAGCTGCAGACCGCCCTTGGCCGCCTTGATCGGGTCGATGTCGCCGATCATGTCGGCAATGGTCACGTCGGGCGTGGCCAGCTTCTCCACGTAGCGCACGTCGCGGTGCAGCCACCGGATGGGCATGTCGTCGCCCTCGGCCTTCACCTTGGCCTGGCCGTACGCCGACAGCGGCGCCATCGGGTCGTCGTTGATCTCGCTGCCCGGAATCACCGGCAGCCACTCGTCGAGCAACGTCGTGAGGGCGCGCAGGATGCGCGTCTTGGCCTGGCCGCGCAGGCCCAGCAGGATGAAGTGGTGCTTCGCCAGCACGGCGTTCACCAGCTGCGGCACGACGGTGTCGTCGTAGCCGATGATGCCGGGGAAGAGCGTCTCCTTGCGGCGGAGCCGGTCGGCCAGGTTCTCGCGCACTTCGTCGCGCACGGAACGGCGGCGCACGTCTCCGCGCGCGATGGCGGCTGTCAGTTGTCCCAGGGTGTCGATGCGTGGCGAAGACGGCATGTCGCTATTATGACTCGCGCGGCGGTCACGACGGTTCAGCCGCCGGTCCGCGCCGGCGCGGCGGATGGGCCCGCAGCGGCGGCAATTCGTACGGCACGCCCCTTCGCAGCACATCCATGGTCTGCAGCGTGGTCAGCGGATAAATCGTTCTGATGCCGTTTGGCGTCGGCCGATCGAATGGCTGGCCCAGCGTGAACCAGCCATCCTCGGTCACGACAAACGTGCCGGCGGTCCAGCCGACTTTGCGGCGGGCGGCCACGATCACGAAATCCACGCCAGACAGGTCGGCCCAGTCGCCGCCATAGCGGCGGTCGGGCTCGTCCGCACCCTCGGCCGCCAGGCGCTGGCGTTCAGTCGCGCGCGTGACCGCCGTGCCGCGCAGGCGGTGGGTCAGCGCGTCGACGCCGGTGAGAATGGGGTCCCCGAACGGCTCGTCGATCCAGCCGGAGACGGCCCGCGCCAGTCCACTGAAGACCAGGTAGATCGAGAACAGCCCGCGCGGCGTAAAGAAGAGGTAGCCGAAATACCCGGCCATCATGTACGGGCTGGGGACGAAGAACGCCGACTCCATCACCTGCGCCATGTGCGCGAAGTAGCCGGTGATGCCCAGCGCACAACCCGCAAACAGGGTCACGAATCCGCCCAGGGTGGCGAACTGGCTGATGGGGAGGTCGATGGCGGCCCAGTACCGCCGCGGCACGGCGCCGGCGAGGATGGCGGCAACGGCATCAAGGGCGGAGCGCACGCCGCGAGTATACGAGGCGCGGCGCCGCATTGGGTGGCGCACCGCCCCCCTTTTCGCCCCCCTTTTCGTGGCGACAAACCTTTAGGTTTGTCGACCCTCATGCGAACATATCCCGGTGCGCGTGCCCGTGTTCGAGTCGCCCCGTCCCCTGGTGTTTGCTCACCGGGGCGGTGCGCGGCTGGCCCCCGAGAACACCATGGTGGCGCTCGACCACGGCCTGTCGTTCGGCGCCGACGGCCTCGAGCTCGACGTGCAGTTGTCGGCCGACGGCGTGCCAGTGGTCATCCACGACAAGACCCTCGATCGCACGACCGACCACGTCGGCCTCGTCCACAACTTCACCGCCGGCGAGTTGGCGCGGGTCGATGCCGGGTACCGCTTCGAGCGTGACGGTACCCACCCGTTCCGCGGCCAGGGCCACGGCGTGCCGGCCCTGGCGGCCGTGCTGGCCCGGCACCGCGACACCCGCGTCATCATCGAGATGAAGGGCGGCGAGCCCGAGCTGGCGCGCGCCGTGGCGCGCGAGGTGCGGGCCGCGGCCGCCGTGGATCGCGTGTGCGTCGGGTCGTTCCACCAGCGCTCGATCGTGACGCTGCGTGAAGAAGCCTCAGAAATCATGACCAGCGCGTCGCAACCCGAGGCGCGGTGGGCGCTGCATCGCTCGTGGGTGCGCTGGCCGTGGATTGGGCCGCGTCCCTACGTCGCGTTCCAGGTGCCCGAGCGCGCCGGGCGCCTGCGCGTGGTGACGCCCACCTTCATTGACCAGGTCCACGAGGAAGGGCAGGTGATCCAGGTGTGGGTCGTCAACGAGAAGGCCGACATCATCCGCCTGCTCGACTGGGGCGTTGACGGCGTGATCTCGGATCGTCCCGATGTCGCCGTCAAAGTGAATGCGGCGTGGTATAACGAGCGCCAAGCATCCGAATGAGTTTGATTCCGCCGACCCTCAACGATATTTACGCCGCGCGCGCGCGCCTCACGCCGCATCTGCAGCCGACGCCCTTGCTCAAGCACCCGCTGCTCGACGAAGCCACCGGCCTGTCGATTTGGGTGAAGCACGAGAATCACAATCCGACCTGTGCCTTCAAGGTCCGTGGCGGCCTGAACCTGGTCGGATCGCTGACCGCCGAGGAAAAGGCCTGCGGCATCGTCACCGCCAGCACCGGCAACCATGGCCAGTCGATCGGCCTGGCCTCGCGCCTCCACGGCGTGGCCTGCACGGTGTTCGTTCCGGTTGGCAACAATCCCGAGAAGAACGCCGCCATGCGGGCCTATGGCGCCACGGTGGAAGAGGGCGGCCGCGATTTCGACGAGGCACGCGAGAAGTGCGAGCAGCGGGCCGCCGACACGGGAGCCCGCTACGTGCACTCGGCGAACGAGCCGTTGCTGCTGGCCGGTGTCGGCACCTACGGCCTCGAGGTGTTCGAGCGCCTGCCCACCGCGGACGTCGTGCTGGTCCCGATCGGCGGCGGCTCTGGCGCCTGTGGCGTGATCACCGTGCGCAATGCCCTGGGCGCGAAGACCCGCATCATCGGCGTGGGCGCCGTGAACGCCTCGGCCGTGGAGCAATCGTGGCGCGGCCCGGCACGGGTGGTCGGGACGTCGGCGAACACGTTCGCCGAAGGCATGGCCACCCGCGTGACCTTCGACCTGACGTTCGGCATCCTCAAGCAATACCTGGACGACTTCGTGTCGTTGACCGAAGACGAACTCGCGGCGGGCGTCCGCCTCGCGCTGCGGACCACGCATAACCTGGCGGAAGGGGCCGGCTCGGCGTCGCTCGCCGCGGCCATGAAGCTGAAGGATCAACTGCAGGGCCAGCGCGTGGTCTGCATCATGAGCGGCGGCAATCTCGATCAGGCCAAATTGAAGTGGGTCCTCGGGTGACCACCCTCGAGCGGATCGCCGAGTGGCAGGCCGTCGGGACGATCACCCAGGCACAGCACGACACCCTGGCCGCCCTGGTCCGCAAAGAACGGGTCTCGGTCTACGTCGAGCTGAGCGCGCTGCTCTACCTCGGCGTGCTGTCGTTTGTCGGCGGTCTCGGCTGGACCATGCGCGCGTATGTCGTCAACCTGGGCGACGCCGCCATCCTGTCGCTGCTGACGCTGATCGTCGCGGCCGCGTTCTGGTACTGCTTCGCCAAGGCCGAGCCGTACGCGAACACCGAGGTCGAATCCCCAAGCCTGGTGCTGGACTACGTCCTCTATCTCGGCTGTCTCGTGCTGTCGGCCGAAATCGGCTATCTCGAGTACCGCTTCGACATCTTCGCCAATTGGCATCACCACCTGCTGATCATCAGTGCGATCTTCGGCGGCCTGGCCTACCGATTCGACAACCGGTTCGTCTTGTCGTTGGCGCTCTCGTCACTGGCCGGCTGGCTCGGCATTCGCGTGTCCGGGCTGGAGGTGCTGGCCGCCGATCCGCTGCGCGCCACGGCGTTGATCTACGGCGGGTTCGTCGCCGGCCTCGGCACCTGGCTTTATCGACAAGGCATCAAGGTGCACTTCCTGGATGTCTACCTGCACCTGGCGGCCAACGTGGTGCTGGTGGCGCTGGCGTCGGGCCTTGACGAACCGGGCATGGGCCTGGCCTACCTCGGCGCATTGCTGGCACTGTGTGCCGCCGCCATCATGCTCGGCATCCGCTATCGAAAGTTCGCGTTTGTCACCTACGGCATCCTCTACGGTTACGGCGCCATCAGCTTCAAGCTTCTCGCGGTGCTGGGCGGACCGACGGCGATTTTCTTCTACGGTGTGATCACCGGCACGCTGGTGTTGATTGCCCTGGTGGCGCTGGCCCGGCGGTTCGGACGTGAAGAATGAGCGCCTACCACCTGGACGATGAGCGCGCGATTCGCACCGGGCGGCTGGTCGAAGACTGGACGACGTCAGGCTTGCTGACTGAGGAGCAGCGCACCATCCTGCTGCCGCAGCTCGCCGTCGAGTTGCGCCGGACGAACAGATTCCTGCGCCTCACGTTGTTTGTGTTCGGCGGGCTGATCCTGCAGTCGGTGCTGGGGCTGCTGGCGATCTTCATTGGCGGCATGGACGATGAGACGACGGCCGCCGTCTTGTGCCTGGCGGCTGGCGCGGCGTGCTTCTGGCTGGCGTCGCACCTGGTGCGCCGCTACAGTCTCTACCGATTCGGTGTCGAGGAAGCCGTGGCGTTGAGTGCGGTAGGGTTAAGCGCGGTCGGGGCGGCACTCTTGATTAGTGGCAGCGGCGACTGGCCCCTGATTGTCGGTCTGGCGACGGCGGTGGCCATGTTCACGGTCCTGTATGGGCGCTTCGGCTACGTCTATGCCGCGGTGTTCGCGCTGGTGGCTGCGGCCGCGTTGCCGTTTCAATTCCCCTCCACTGCGCTCGGGGCCAGCGGCGCCGAGGCGATCCAGCGCGCGCTCGCCATCGTCGTGCTGTCCGGCGCCGCCGCCGCGGCGCGCGTGGCTCGCGCCGAACTGGGCGACGAGTACCCCGGCGACGCGCTGGCGGTGATCGAGGCTGCCGCCTGGCTCGGCATCTACCTGCTGGTAAACCTCGTCATCTCGAGCGGGATCACCGCCCTGGATCGCCGCTCCACCTTCTTCTGGATCACCTACGCCGGCATCTGGATCCTGCCGGCCGCCGGGCTGTGGCTGGCGCTGCGCGGCCGCGAGCGGCCCCTGCTGTGGGTCAGCCTCGCCGCGGCCTTAGCAACGCTGCTGTCGAACAAGCAATACCTCGGATCGCCCCGCTACGAGTGGGATCCGATGGTGTTCGGCCTGCTGTTGATGGGGATTGCCATCGTGGTACGGCGCTGGCTGGCCTCGGGCGGGGGGGGGGTCCGTCATGGCTACACCGCTTCGCGGCTGCTCGCCTCTGACAAATCGCAAATCGGCGGCTTGGCGATGGTATCGACCTTTCAGGCCGAGGTTCCCGTGGCGGACTCGGCGCCGGACGCCGATCCGTCCATTGGTGGCGGCGGCCGCTCGGGCGGCGCCGGCGCGGGCGGGTCGTTCTGACCGCGCGCGCGTGGCAGGCCGTCGGTCCGAATCAACCGGTCGACGGGTGAGGTAAGGTAAGGCGCATGCTGGGGCGATGGACAGGAGTGCTCGTGGTGGCCGCAGTGGCGCTCGCCGCGCTGGGGTATGGCTACTACGGCACCGAGTTGCGACAGATCCGCCGGGAACGGTATCAGGCGATTGCGGCGATTGGCACGCTCAAGGCCGAACAACTGCAGCTCTGGCGGCAGGCGCGTCTCGATCACGCCGCGGCGCTGTCGAAGGCGCCAAGCGTCGGCCGCGGCCTGGCCGCCCGCCAGCTGCGTGGTGACGCCGACGTGACCGCGGCCCGCGCCGTGATCGACACCGGCGTCCGCGCGTATGGCTATGCCGGCGCGTTCGCCGTCTGGCCCGACGGGCAGGCGGTGATTGCCACGGGAGGCCAGGCGGATGCCGTTCCTGGGAAATCGGCGGCCGTCTCAGCCGCGCTCATTGACGACCACGCGGTGATGGGCGATTTCTTCCGTGGTGGCGACGGCCGGGTTTACGTGGATACTGCGGCGGCGGTGCGCGACACCATTGGACAGCCGGTCGCGGTCGTCGTGCTCCGGACCGATGCCCAGGATACGCTGTTTCCGATGCTGCAGACGTGGCCGACGCCCAGCCCGACTGCGGAAACCGTGCTGGTCCAGCGCGACGGCGACGAGGTGGTGTTTCTCAACGAAATGCGCCATCGTTCGGGCACTGCGCTGGCCATTCGCGAGCCCATCACGCGAACGGAGATCGCAACCGTGAAGGCCGTGCTCGGCACGGAGGGGCCGACCGAAGGGATCGACTACCGCGGCGTCGCGGTGCTGGCCGACTTGCGGCCGGTGCCCAACTCCGACTGGTTTCTGGTCGCCAAGCTCGATGCCGACGAGGTCTGGGCCGAAGCGCGCTACCGCGCCGGGGTGGCCGTGATCCTTATCACGTTGATGATTCTCGGCGGCGCCGGCGGCGTCGCGGCCTTCTATCGGAAACGGCAGGCCGGCCAGTTCAGGGGACTCTACGAGTCGATGCGCGAGAACCAGCAGTTGCTGAGCGAGGCCGAGGCGGTGGGCCAGCTCGGCAGCTTCGTCTTCGACATCCGGGGCGACACCTTCACGAGCTCGGTCAACCTCGATCGCGTGCTCGGCATCGGTCCCGACCATCCCCGCACCGGCGCCAGCTGGCGCGAGGTCGTCCACCCGTCCGACCGTGACGAACTCGACGCCTACTTTCAGCGCACGGTCGCCGCCCGCGGCCACTTCGACCACCAGTACCGGATTGTCCACCCCGACAAGTCGGAGCACTGGGTGCACAGCCGCGCCCGCATCGACTACGCGGCGAACGGCACGCCGCAACGCATGGTCGGCGTCATCCAGGACATCAGCGGCGCCCGCGCCGCGGAACACAACCGCCTGGCCCAGGACCAGCGCTACCAGCGCCAGCGCAATGCCCTGATTCAGCTAGCCTCGAGCCCGCTCCCCACGGACGATGCCTCGTTGACCGAGGCGTTCTACCGGCTCACCGAAGTCGCCGCGCGTACTCTCGAAGTGGATCGCGTGAGCATCTGGCGCTTCAACGGCCAGCGCTCCGGCATTCACTGCCTCGACCTGTACGAGCGGACGGCTAATCGCCACTCGTCGCGCACCGAGATCTCCGCCACCGACAACCCCTCCTATTTCCAGGCGCTGCTCGAGGCCGACGTGCTGGCGGCGGACGATGCGCACCGCGATCCGCGGACGCGCGAGTTTTCGGCCGGCTACCTGGTGCCGCTCGGCGTCACGTCGATGATGGATGCCGTCATCCGCCTGGGGGGCGGCGTCGTCGGTGTGCTGTGTTGCGAGCATACCGGCCGGGTGCGGCGCTGGTCGCACGACGAGCAGACGTTCGCCGTGGCGCTCGCGAATCTCGTCGCCATGTCGTTTACTGGATTAGAGTCGCGCCCGCGCCGGGTGGATTAACCCCCTCCGCTCCACCTGCATCCTCGTGGAGCTACGGCGAGGCAAGCTCGTGGCCGCCCGCGAAGGTTCTACTCGACGCGGACCCGGCCATCCGGCTCGATGAACGCCGTGTGGGTCGCGGCGCGGTCCAGGCGTCCGCCGAGGATTTCGTAGATGAAGTACTTGTTCATCGACGGATGCACGGCAAAGGTGATGCGGATGTCGCGCAGCACCGGCGCTTGAGCCGCCAGGCTGCGCGACCCCACCAGCATCGCGCGATACTCAGGAAACTTGAACGTGAGCCGCGATTGCTCGATGCGCATCGGTTGCCGCCAGACGACGGCCGCCAGCAGCACCGCGCCGGCCACCTGGGTGACCCTCGGCCACGGCAGCGCCGCGAGCGCGAGCGCGTATGCCAGCGCCATCGACATGGTCAGCGTGAGGAACCAGTAGCTGTCGTACGGGCGCGTCCAGGTCGCAAACAGCGCGACCGCCGTGGCGAGGCAACCAATCGAGACCGCGAGCAGGGGCAGGTCGCGGCGCCAGCGGGCCAGGATGATGGCGATGACGACGAGCGTCGGGAGCCGGAATGACCAGGTATCCATCTGCCGCACCAGCAGGTCGCCGGTGGTATTTGTCACCACCGAGTAACTCTTGACGATGTCCACTGACGAGGCCTGCGTGAAGCTCTCGATCACCATCGTCGGCGCGAGCGACGTCTCGGGGGCGCGGACCTGGGCGATCAGGTAGGGCACTTGCAGCATCGCGATCACGGCGACCGCCAGCGCGGCAACCTGGCCGGCGCGGCGCCACTGCCGCTTGACCAGAGGCATGGCGACCAGCACCGCGAGAATCGGGACGCCGACGAACGCGCCCGTTGAGTGCGCCTGCACCGCCAGCCACGCCGTGCCCGCCGTCACCGCCACGCGCCACCATGCCGGGTCCGTGCCGAGCGTGAGGACCAGGGCCATGGCGATCTTGGCCAGGGCCGCCGCCACCGGCGGATTCCAGATCGTGGCCGACAGTCCGACATCGAACGGCGCCGAGACGACCAGTAGCGACGTGGCCAGCGCCAGGGTGATCGGCAGGCGCGTCATGAGCACCCACAGCAGCCAGGTGTCGCCCACGCCCTGCAGCAGTGCGACGACAATGCCGCCGGTGTGCGGCAGGTTGCCGGTGACTGGGCCGATGACGACGCGGCCCAGCCAGAGCGCCCAGTAGTACACCGGCCCCAGCGTGCGACCGCCGGCGACGCTGGGGGGACCGGTCAGCGGCAGGTCGCGCCAACTGCCGAGCGCGATGGTCCAGTCGCGGATCTGATCGCCCAGCATCAGGAAGGTGCTGGTGATGTCGTAGGTGCGAATGAACAGGGCGTAGGCGAAGAAAAGGGCCGCGATGGCAATCCGCGCACGCGGCCCGATGGTCACGTGATGAATTCTACAGGAGGCGAGGGCCTCGGGCCCTCGTGGGGCTCGCGCCTCCGGCGCTCGTCGGGCTCGGGGCTTCGCCCCTCGTTGGGCTCACTTCGTTCGTGGGGCCCTACGAGACGCGAAGCGGGTGCCAGCGTTCGCAACTGATGATGGCGGACTGAACGACCGACAGAACAAGGGGACGATGACCTTGAGAATGGCTCATGTGTAGACGTTGCAACATGTTACAAGCCGTGGGCCGGGTCCCGCCGCTTTCCTTTGCCCCCCAAAGACCGCTAAAATGGTGCGGTTGTCCCAACGACGAGAATTTCGCTCCTAATCAGGAAGGTAACAGTCGGCCATGAGAAATAACGCTCCTAGAGACGCCACCCAGATCGAGGCCCTCGAAA
>CAYHCW010000018.1:0-14111 GCA_964355025.1 uncultured Gemmatimonas sp.
GAATGCCGCCGTGCTTGTAGTAGTTCAGCTCTTCCGGCGTGTCGATGCGGCTGCGGACCTGGAAGGTCTTGTCGCCGGCCTTCACCGTCAGCGTGGCACGCGGCGACATCGTATCGCTCATCCCCTCGATGCTGATCGACTCGAATCCGGTGAGTCCCAGCGACAGGCGGGTCTCGCCGTTCACGAATTCGCAAGGAATCACGCCCATCCCCACGAGGTTCGAGCGATGAATGCGCTCGAAGCTCTCGGCGATGACCGCGCGCACGCCGAGCAGCATCGTCCCCTTGGCCGCCCAGTCGCGCGACGAACCGGTGCCGTACTCCTTGCCGGCGATGATCACCAGTGGCGTGCCGGCCTTCTTGTGCGCCTCGCTGGCTTCGAAGAACGACGTGGGCTCGGCGTCAGCGGAAATTCGTGTCCACCACCCTTCCAGGCCCGGCGTCAGCTCGTTCTTGAGCCGGATGTTGGCGAACGTGCCGCGCATCATCACTTCGTGATTGCCGCGCCGCGCGCCGTACGAGTTGAAGTCCTTCTTCTCGACGCCCAGCGACTTGAGCCACACCCCGGCCGGCGACTTCTCGGCGATCGACCCCGCCGGCGAGATGTGATCGGTGGTGATGGAATCGGCGAACATGCCGAGCACGCGGGCTCCCGTGATGGGCTGCACCCCCGGCGGCGTCATCGTCATGCCCTCGAAGTACGGCGGGTGCTTCACGTACGTGGAGTTGTCGTCCCACGTGTAGCGGTCGCCGAGCGGCACCGGAATGGCCTTCCACTGTGCGTCCCCGCCAAAGGCGTCGGCATACTGCTTGACGAAGTACTCGCGCTTCACGCTCGAGAGCACGACGTCTTCCACTTCCTTCGGGGTCGGCCAGATGTCCTTGAGGAAGACCGGCTTCCCGTCTGTGCCTGCGCCCAGTGCCTCTTCCTCAAAATTGATGTCCATCCGGCCGGCCAGCGCGTACGCGACCACCAGCGGCGGCGAGGCGAGGTAGTTGAAGCGCGTCTGCGGGTTCACGCGCCCCTCGAAGTTGCGGTTGCCGCTGAGCACCGCAGCCACCGTCAGCTTGCCGTCGTCAATCGCCTTGCTGATGACCTCGGGGAGCGGTCCCGAGTTGCCAATGCAGGTTGTGCAGCCGAAGCCGACGATCTGGAACCCCAGCGCATCGAGCGCGGGCTGCACTCCTGCCTTGGCGAAGTAGTCGCGCGCCACCTTCGACCCGGGCGCCATGGACGTCTTCACCCATGGCTTGCTCGTGAGTCCCCGCGCCACCGCCTTCTGCGCCACGAGCCCCGCCGCCAGCATCACGCTGGGGTTTGAGGTGTTGGTGCAGCTCGTGATGGACGCGATCACCACCGCGCCGTCGATCAACTCGAACGCCCGGCCGCGGTGCGAGAGGTGCTGCGGCGTCGAGACGGGTGCGGGCTGCCCCTTGGAGGCTGCGGCCTGCGCCTGCTGCTCAACGTGGGCCTTCAGCGACGCGCCATAGCTGGCCTTCGCCTGCGTCAGCGGGATGCGATCCTGCGGACGCTTGGGACCGGCCAGCGATGGCACCACCGTCGACAGATCGAGCTCTAGCGTATCGGTGTACACGGGGTCGGGCGCGCCCGCCTCGCGGAACAACCCCTGCGCCTTGCAGTAGGCTTCCACCAGCTGGACGTGATGCTCGTCGCGCCCCGAGAGGCGCAGGTACTTGAGCGTCTCGTCGTCCACGGGAAAGAAGCCCATCGTGGCGCCGTACTCGGGCGCCATGTTGGCGATGGTCGCCCGGTCGGCCAGCGCCAACCCGGCCAAGCCATCGCCGAAGTACTCCACGAACTTGCCGACCACCTTCTTCTTGCGAAGCATCTCGGTGCAGGTGAGCACGAGGTCCGTGGCCGTCGCCCCGGCCGGGAGCTTGCCGGTGAGCTTGAACCCGATCACCTCGGGAATCAGCATCGATACTGACTGGCCGAGCATCGCGGCCTCGGCTTCGATGCCGCCCACGCCCCACCCCAGCACGCCGAGGCCATTGATCATCGTCGTGTGCGAGTCGGTGCCCACCAGCGAATCGCAGTAGGCCTCGCCCGTGTCGTGGTTCACGAAGACGACCTGCCCCAGGTACTCGAGGTTCACCTGATGGCAGATGCCCGTGCCCGGCGGAACCGCGCGGAAGTTCTTGAGCGCGGCCTGGCCCCAGCGCAGGAACTGGTAGCGCTCGTAGTTGCGCTCGTACTCGAGGTTCACGTTGATCATGAACGCCGCGTCCGTGCCGTACTCGTCGATCTGCACCGAGTGGTCGATGACGAGGTCCACCGGCTGCAGCGGGTTGATCTTGCGTGCGTCGCCGCCAAGCTCGGCCAGCGCGTCGCGCATGGCAGCGAGGTCCACCACGCACGGCACGCCCGTGAAGTCCTGCAGCAGCACGCGGCTGGTGCGGAAGGCGATCTCCTTGTCGAGTGGCGCCTTGACGTTCCACGTCGCCAGCGCCTCGACGTCGCCCTTTTTCACGAAGGCGCCGTCCTCGTTGCGCAGCAGGTTCTCCAGGAGAACCCTGAGCGAGAACGGGAGTGTCCGGGCCGTGCTGCCGGCGAGGCCGGCCACGGCGTCGAGCCGATAGTAGGTGTACGTCTTGCCGTCGACGCTGAGCGACGAGCGGCTGCCGAAGCTGTTCGAGGTTGCCATGGCCGGGTTTCTTGGCTGGTCGCCCCCAGAGGGTATGCGGGCGGGGTGATGGCCGGAGCCACTGAGCACCGGAAAACGACGCGATCCTCAGGCTGCCCTAATGATACGGACACGTCGCCACCGGGGGGAGTGTGGTGGCCGGGCGCCACGGTCCGGCTCAGTCGGTGACGACCTTGAACTCCATCGTGGGATGCCGCCGACCGTCGCGCTCCGTGGCCATCACCGTGAAGGCCTGCACCGGGCACTCGTTCACGAAGGCCCCGTCGGGCCGTGACCACTCGAGCTCGCCGACCATCACGTGCGCCTTGCCGTCAGGTCCCATCCGCATCACCTCGGGTGCCAGCGTGGCACAGATTCCACACCCGATGCACTTCTCGCGGTCCACCGAGAGCTCGACGTGACGTCGAGGGAAGACGCCTCCGGGCGCCCAGAGGGTGTCTCCCACATTATCAAGCGCCTCGCAGGCGGCCGCATGGCCGGCGTCGATCAGCGTGCGGGTGTGCGCAAAGCTGAACCAGCCGAACTGCCACACCGCGGGGCGCACGAGCAGCATCGGCGGCCCGCTCCACGCGGCCAGCTGCATTTGCTGCAGCGACCGCATCATCACCTGTGCCGAACGCATGTAGATGGCGGCGAATCCCTTCTCCCTGATGCGGCGCGATGTGGCCAGGCTGGAGCTGCCGACATCCACGGCGATGATCGCGTCCACGTCGCGCGACGCCACCTGGGCCGGCACGTTGTGCATCACGCCGCCGTCCACGCACGTGCGACCACCCACCACGCGCGGCGGAAAAAAGCCGGGAAGCGCGCACGACGCGTACACGGCGTCGGCGACGCGCACGTCCTTCAGGCCGGGCAGTCCCCACACGACCTGCGACCCGCGCTCGAGGTCCACGGTGTTCACCAGCAACGGAATGGCGAGGTCCCGAAACGTCCCGTCGGGCACCAGGCGATCGACGATCTCCTGCAGCGGCTGCTCGAGGTACAGTGCGGGCGAGAGCATGCGCTTCATCACCATGCCCAGGTGATTGACGCGAAAGAGATCGGGCTTCCGCAGCGACAGGGCGTGCCGTTCCAGCTCATCGACGGTGCGCCCACGCACATAGGCGGCGGCAATGAGCGCACCGATGCTCGTGCCCGCCACCAGCACCGGGCGCACGCCGCGCTCCTCGAGCGCGCGCAGGACGCCAATGTGGGCGAAGCCCTTGAGCCCGCCGCCTCCGAGGACGAGGGCGACGCGCGGGGGGATACCGGTGTGTGGCGGAGAGGTCACGCGGGAAGATGCTAGCGGCTGGCCGCTAGCTGCTAGTTGAGGTACTGGTAAAGTCCCCAGAGAAACACCACCGCACCGCCGACGCTGATGAGGGCGCCCGGATCGCCGCCGACCACCGCGCCGGTCAGCAAGCCGGCGCCGCCGACGATCATCAGCGCGCGATTCTGGCGCGTGTCGGCGCGGAACGGCGCAGGGTGTGGCAGCGGTCTCGGAGCGTCAGCCAGGCGCTGCACGCCCACGGACTGTTGCGCCATCACGGGTGCGCCCGACGCGGCGACGCGGCGCGCTGCCGGGGCGACCTGGGCCTGCGTCGGCGATGCGAGGGCGAGTGTCGCCAGCGCGAGAACAGCGAAAAGAAATCTGACCCGATTCATGAACTCTCTCCTTCAGGTTGGTTGCGGGGGTACGGGATGGCGGCGCAAACACCGGACGGTACCTTTACCGACATTACGCCATCTCCGTTCCCCCCGTTACCCCCTGGCCACCATGAGCGCTGTCCCCCGGTCCTCGAATGCCATCAACGCCGATCACGGGCTGACGCGCGCCATTGGCGTCTGGGGTCTCGCCGCCGCCATCTTCAACACGACAGTGGGCGGCGGGATCTTCCGCCTGCCGTCCGTGGCGGCCGAGATGATGGGTCCCGCGGCCCCCATCGCCTACGTCGTCTGCGCCGTCGCGATGGGGCTCATCGCCCTCTGCTTCGCCGAGGCGGGGAGTCGCGTCTCCCTCACCGGCGGGCCCTACGCGTACGTCGAGGTGGTCTTCGGCAAGTACGCCGGGTTCATGGCCGGTGTGCTGCTCTGGCTGCTCGGCACCACGGCGGTCGCGTCCGTGGCCAGCGCGTTCGCCGCCGGCATCGGCGCGCTGGTGCCGGCGCTGGCGTCACCCCTTCTCCGCGCGCTGCTGCTGGCGGTGACCTTCGCCGCGCTGGCCGGGGTCAACATCACCGGCGTCCGGCAGGGCACGCGCCTGATCGCGGTGGTCAGCGTGGCAAAACTGCTTCCCATCCTGGTGCTCGTCGCGGTCGGCGTGTTTGCACTGGAGCCCGCCAACCTCGCGATGCCCGGCGTGCCCGCGGCGTCGACGATCTCGCGCGCGGCCATCGTGCTCATCTTCGCCTTCACCGGCGTCGAAAGCGCCCTCGTGCCATCGGGCGAGATGAAGAACCCGTCGCGCACCGTCCCGCGGGCGCTGGCCATCGCGATGATCGGCGTGACGGTGCTCTACCTCGCCGTGCAGACGGTGGCCCAGGGTGTGCTTGGCGCCTCGACCCTGGCGAGCGTCAAGGCCGCACCCTTGGCGCAGGTGGCCGAGGTCCTCATGGGTCCCGGTGGTCGCCTGCTGCTGCTCGTCGGCGCGGCCATCTCGATGTTCGGCTATGTGGCGGGCATGACGCTGGCGATGCCGCGCACGCTGTACGCCTTCGCACGCGACGGGTTCCTGCCGCGCGCCGTCGGCGGGGTGCACGAACGCTTCCACACGCCATGGGTGGCGATCATCGCGCAGTCGGTGGTAGTGTGCGCGCTCGCCGTCGGCAACGAGTTCGAGACGCTGGCGGTGATCGCCAACCTGGCGGCGCTGCTCCTCTACTTCGCCTGCGCGGTGGCCGGATGGGAACTGCGCCGTCGCGGGATCCAGGACGAGGGCTCCACGCCGTTCTCGCTGCCGGGCGGCCCGCTGATTCCCATCGCGACGTGCGTCGTGATCACCTGGCTGCTCACGAGCATCACGGCCGGCGAGTGGCGTGCGGTCGGCTACGTGCTGGCCGCGGGCACCCTCCTGTTCTTCTTCCGTCGCAAATAGCTCCGTGGACCCGCTGCTTTCCTTCCGCGCCGAGTTTCCCATCCTCGAGCGCTGCTGTTACCTGGTGAGCAACTCGCTGGGCGCGATGCCGCGCGGCGTGCCCGACCGGCTGGCCGAGTACGTCGATGCGTGGGCGGAGCGCGGCGTACGCGCGTGGGCCGAGGGGTGGTGGGAGATGCCGGTGACGGTGGGGGACGAGATCGCTCCGCTCCTGGGAGCGGGTGCGGGGGAAGTTGCGATGGTGCCCACGGTGACGCTGGCGCAGGTGGCGGTGCTCTCGGCGCTCGATTACACGCCCTCGCGCGACGCCGTGGTGATGACGGCGCTCGATTTTCCCTCGGTGCGGTATGCCATCGACCAGATGGCGCCTCGGCTCGGCGCGCGCGTGGTGGTGGTACCCAGCGACGACGGCATCACGATTGATGCCGACCGCCTCTGCGCCGCCATCGACGAACGCACGCGGCTGGTGGCCATTTCGCATGTGCTTTTCCGTTCGGCGTCCATCATGGACGTGCAGCGTATCTGCGCGCATGCGCATGCGATGGGCGCCGTGGTCTCGCTCGACGCGTATCACTCGGTCGGCGTGATCCCCGTCGACGTGCGGGAGATCGGGTGTGACTTCCTGAGCGGCGGCGTGCTCAAGTGGCTCTGCGGCGGCCCGGGGGGGTGCTTTCTGTGGGCGTCCCCGGAGATGAGTGCGCGCTCCGCGCCGGCGCTCACTGGATGGCAGGCGCATGCCCGGCCCTTTGCCTTTGCCGACCAGATGGACTACGCCGTGGGTGCGTGGCGCTGGCTGGGCGGGACGCCCGTGGTGCCGGCGCTCTACGCGAGCATCGAAGGCCCTCGGCTCCTCCGCCGTGCCGGCATCGACGCGGTTCGCAGCAAGTCGGTGCGCCAGACGTCGCGACTCATCGAGTTGGCCGATGCGCGCGGGTACACGGTGTCAGCGCCGCGCGCCGCGCACTGGCGAGGCGGCACCGTGGCGTTCGACGTGCCACACGCGGCCGAGGTGGCCCGCGCCCTCATCGCGCGCGACGTGGTGATCGACTTCCGGCCCGGCGCCGGCATTCGCGTGGCGCCGCACTTCTATACCGGTGACGCCGAGGTCGAGCGCGTCGTTGGCGAGATCGACGACATCCTGCGCACCGACGCGTGGCGTGCCTTCGAAGGGCGGCACTCCACGGTCACCTGAACCCGCGCGGCCGGGGCGCCGGCTGGCGCGGCGCCGCGGTGTTGCGTCGCGCTCCGGGCGCCGGTAGTTTCGCCGCATGCCCACACCCCCGCCGAAACTGCGCAAGCAGTATGTGAACTCCGAGTATCCCAAGCTCGTCCTCAAGTTCGAGGATGGCCACGAGATCACGATCATCAAGGGGACCGGCAAGGCGTTTGACTGCTGGACCGGTGAGACGATCAAGCTGCTGGCCATCATCGACCCCGAGGAGCGCGAGCGCACCCTGGTGGGGACGCGAAAGGCGGGCGAGTTCGATGATGCGTAGAGTACGACAGCGAAGGCGGGCCTGCCGCCGGTCTGTCGTACTCTGTATCACTCTGTAGTTCTCTGTAGTCCTCTGAGTTCCTAGAGGAACTCCAGCAGACTCCGCACCGCGCCCACCAGCGCCGATGGCGTGAACGGCTTCTGCACGAAGGCCTCGTTGCTGCCCAGGCCGCCGCTCGCGCGAATCGACTCGGCGCTGTACCCCGACATGAACAGCACCTTCAGGTCCGGGCGCAGCGCGCGCAGCCGGTTCGCCAGTTCGCGCCCCGACACGTCGGGCATCACCACGTCGGTGACGAGCAGGTGGATTCTCTCTGGATGCGTCTCGTTCACCACAAGCGCCTCCGCCCCGCCGGCGGCGTCGAGCACTTCGAACCCCGCCTGCAGCAGCGCCCGGCGGATCGCGGCCCGCAGCGTCCCGTCGTCCTCAACCAGCAGGATGGTCGGCTGTTCGGCGGATTCGCCCTCGCCCAGGATGGTGCGCGACTCGCCGCTGACGCGGCGTGACGGCTCGGGCTCCACACGCGGCAGGTACACGCGTACCGTCGTGCCCACGCCGGGTACGCTGACGATGGCGATCCCGCCTCCCACTTGGCGCGCCATCGCGTACGCGGTCGCCAGCCCCAGCCCCTGATGCCGGCCGTCATCGTGCGTCGTGAAGAACGGTTCGAAGGCGCGCGTCACCGTCTCGGCGCTCATGCCCTCGCCGGTGTCTGAAATCGCCAGCAGCACGTACGCGCCCGGCCGGATGCGCGCATCCCCCACGGCGGTGTCCCGATCGAGCTGCACCGGCGCCACCTCGATTGTCAGCGTCCCGCCGTGCGGCATGGCGTCGCAGGCGTTCTGCGCCAGGTGATCGACCAGCTGGCGCAGCTGGTCGGGATCCACCATCACGAAGGCATCCTCGGGGCTGATGGCGCTTTCGACGACGATGCGCGAATCGACACGGTCGCGGATATCCGGCACCTGCCCCTGCAGCGCCGCCCCCGCCTCGATACGCTGCACCTTCCGCTGTGGGCGCCGTCCCAGCCCCAGCAGCCGGTGCGTGAGTTCACGCGCCTTGGCGGTGGCGCCAACAATGGCCTCCACATCGGCGCGCGACTGCGTTCCCTCGGGCGTCCCGTCGAGCAGGAACTCCGCGGAGGTGAGTATCGTCGCCAGCAGGTTGTTGAAGTCGTGCGCGATGCCACCGGCCAGCCGCCACGCCGTCTCGAGCGACTGCGACTGCTGGTACTGGCGGTCGAGCGCGCGCTGCTGGCTCGTGTCGGCCACGAGCTTGATGGCACCCGTGATGCGCCCCTCCGCGTCGCGAATGGGAGCCACCGACACGTTCACGTCGATCAACCGGCCATCGCGCCGGGCGCGGCGCGTCGGGTACGCGTCAAAGCGCTTGCCCGCATTGATGGCGTTCCACAGGAGGTCGCGCTCCTCGGGCTGCCCGTCCGGGAGGATGGGCAGCGCCAGCCCCAGCACCTCCTCGGACTTCCAGTCGAAGATGCGCTCCGCGGCCGGGTTCCAGCTGCGCACAATCAACGCCGTGTCGACGGTGATGATGGCCAGCGGCGACGCCGCCACCAGCGCGCGCATCCACGCGTCCTGTTCGTTGAGCAGGCGTTCCATCTTCTTGCGCCAGCGCAAATCGCGCGCGTGCACGATCACGCGCGTTGCCTCACCGGAGCGGTCGAGCCACCCCTTGACCTCGACGGGAATCCACTCCCCCTCGGCGGTGAGCAGCCGCACGTCGATGTACCAGGCGGGCTGCGTGCCGGCGAACTCGTCGGCCAGCGCGCGGCGCGCCGTCTCGTGATCCTCGGGGTGGATGAACTCGAACGCTGAGTGACCGTACAGCTGCGCCGGCTCGAAGCGCAGGACGCGCTGCAGCGACGGCGAGACGTAGGTGACCAGGCCCTCGTGGTCGATGACCACGATGAAGTCCTGCGAGGCTTCGACCAGCGTGCGAAAAAACTGGTCGTCGCGGCCCGGCGTCGGGCCGCCCAGTGAGGTCAACATTGCCGCCTAAGATAGCCGACGACTGTACGCCACGCACCGGGCCGCGGCGCGGCAATTGTCACGGTGCGCGCGGCGGTGTATGCTTGCGGCGTGGACGACCTCCCGCCCGCCGTCCGTTGGGCTCCAGCCGTTGCGGCCGCACGCCGCGAGGGTGCGATCGTCGCCCTCGAAAGCTCGGTGCTCGCCCAGGGCCTGCCGATCCCCGCCAACCGGGAAGCGGACCTTCGCATGCGCGGCGCGGTGCTGGCCGCCGGCGCCGTGCCGGCCGTCATTGCGATGGTGCGTGGCGAGGCGACCATTGGCCTCGAGGGCGACGATCTCGAGCGGTTCCTGCGCCGCGACGGCGTCATCAAGGTGTCGGCGCGCGACCTGGGGTGGGCCGCCGCGCGCGGCCTCGATGGGGCCACCACCGTGGCCGCCACCCTGGCGCTCTGCACCGCCGCCGGGCTCGAGGTCTTCGCCACCGGGGGAATTGGCGGGGTGCATCGCGAGCCGGCGTTCGACGAGTCGGCCGATTTGCTGGAGCTCGCGCGTTCGAGTGTCATCACCGTGTGCGCCGGCGCCAAGTCCATCCTTGACCTGCCGGCGACGCTCGAGCGGCTCGAAAGCTACGGCGTCGCCGTCATCGGCTTCGGCACCGACGAGTTTCCGGGTTTCTTCACGCGCGGCACCGGCCTGCGGCTGTCGGCATCCACGGATGATCCACGCGACGTCGCGCGCGCCTTTCGGGTCCAGCGGCGCCTCGGACGTCCCGGGGCGCTGCTCGTGGTACAACCGCCGCCCGCTGCGGCGGCGGTGGATGCAGCGCTCCTCGACGCGGCGGTGCATCGTGCCCTGGCCGACGCCCGGTTGGCGGGAGTCGTCGGGGCCGCCGTCACGCCGTTCCTGCTGGCCGCTGTCGAGCGCGAGACGGCGGGCGCATCCTTGCTGGCCAATCTCGCGCTCCTCGAAGCCAACGCGTCGCTCGCGGCCCGCATCGCCGTCGCCTGTCGGGAGATCTCATAGATAATTTTGCGTGCGACCCCCGTTGAATCCACCGTTCGCGCAGGTTTAGCTTGCAGGCAACCCTCACA
This sequence comes from uncultured Gemmatimonas sp., assembly GCA_964355025.1. Classification (GTDB taxonomy): domain Bacteria; phylum Gemmatimonadota; class Gemmatimonadetes; order Gemmatimonadales; family Gemmatimonadaceae; genus PNKL01. The sequence goes on from CAYHCW010000018.1 coordinate 10,320, forward strand.
CGGCGCAGGAGGTCAGTCGAACGATGTCGTCCGCGTTCCTGAGTTCCGAAGAGTACGACGAACGGGCGCACCAGCAGTACGACGAGGGGAACTTCGACGAAGCGCTCGCCATCCTGCGCGAGGGGCTGGCGTTGTATCCCAACGCCGTCGAGCTGCACGTGGGCGTCGGCTACGCCCGCCTGGCCCGCGACGAGTTCGCGTGGGCGCGGCGCAGTTTCGAAGAAGCGCTCGTGCTGGATCACGAGCATGAGGATGGCCTCGCCGGCCTCGGCGAAACGCTGCTCAGGTTCGGGCAGGTCGACGCAGCCAAGAAGGCCTTTGCCCGCATTCGCGCACTCGGCTACGACGACGACATCGAGCTCATGCTGCAGGTGGGGCGCGCCCTCTTTCGCGACGACGAGATGGAGGAGGCCATCGAGTACTTCGAGGTGGCCGTGCGCCAGGCGCCCGATAACGCCGAGGCCGTGGCGCTGGTCGGGTACGCCGAGCATCGCCTCGGCCGCAACGCCGATGCCATGGAGACGCTGCGGCGCGCGCTCAAGATCGATGGCGACTTCGCCGAGGCGCGCATTTACCTCGGCAACCTGCTGTATGACCGCGGCGACTACGAGGCCGCACTCTATCAGCTCGACCAGACCCAGCCCGAAGATCACTGGGACGAACTGGGCATCTGGCGCCTGATCGAGCTGCGCAAGTCGCGCCTGCGGCTCGCGGACGGCGATCCGTCACTGGGGATGTGGGAGGCGCGCCTGATCGAACTCGCGCCCAGCGCCGATACCACCGAGGAACTGCTGACGGAACTCGAGACGCGGTTCAACGAGCAGAATGAGCGTGAGGCGCGCGACCAGCTGGAGCTGTTCGGGACGCTCCTCGGCAGGCTGACGGACGAACGCACGGCACAGGAGTCACATCGCGTCGTCTTCGGCGACGGGCGCGGCTACGACGGCACCTGGGACGAAATCGTGGAGCAGTGGCGCGACGCCAGCGTCGCCGCGGTCAATCGCTCGGTGGTGGAGTTCATGCAGAGCGAGGCGCGCCGCGGATTCTCGCTGACCGGAGTGCTGATTCCCACGGTCGACGCCGAGAGCTTTCTGCGCGGCAGCGCGGACGCCGGCCTCCTGCGCATCCTGCACTGACGCCCCCGGCCCCCCGCATGACGCCGTTGATCTCGTTTCGTGGCGTCGGACGCACGTACCGGCCGTTGTTCGGCGCGCCGGTGCGCGCCGTCGACGATTTCTCGCTGGATATCGCCGCCGGGGAAGTCGTCGGCATTGCCGGTCCGAACGGCGCCGGCAAGACGACACTCATCGCCATGCTCCTGGGGTTTCTTGCGCCGACCGATGGCGCCGTCACGATTGGCGGCCTCGCTCCCCGCGCGTTCGTGGAGCGCCAGGGCGTCGGATACCTCCCGGAGCTGATGGTGCTCCCCACCTTCTGGCGAGTCGACAATGCCCTGCGTCGGCTCGGCATCCTCGCTGGCGTGCCGGCGGGAGAGCTCGAAGCCGTCGTCAGTCGTGGCATCGAACGGCTTGGGCTGGACGAACACCGTCGCAAGCGCATCAAGGCGCTCTCCAAGGGCAACTTCCAGCGCCTCGGCCTCGCCCAGGCCCTGCTGTGCGACAACGACGTGATGGTCTTTGACGAACCGACGCACGGCCTTGATCCCCTGTGGGCCAACCACTTTCGCGACATCGTCGGAGAACTGCGCCGGCCCGGCCGCGCGATCTTCATCGCGTCGCACAACCTCGACGAGCTCGAGCGCCTGTGCGACCGCGTGGTCATCATCGATCACGGCCGCATGCAGCGCGTGGTCAACATCGGTGATGCCGATGTGGCGGCGACCGCGTGGGTGGTGCGGCTGAGCGCCGGCGCCGAAGCGCTGGCCGCGCACTTTCCATCGTGCGAACCGCTGGCCGACGGCGAGTGGCTCGTGCGCGCCCTGGACCTCGACGCGTTGAATCGCGCGCTGGCTGCCGCCATCGCCGCCGGTGCGCGGGTCGCTGCCGTCGCGCCGGCCGAGTCATCGCTGGAGCACCACTTTCGCGAGGCGGTGCGTCGATGACCACGACGTCCCTCCGGTGGCTGGCATACGCGCGGTGGCAACTGCTGGATTACCTGTGGCAGCGGCTGCTGCTGCCGCTGGGCCTCGCGTCGCTGATGACGTTCTTCATGTTCTACGGCGCCGCATCCATGACGGCCAGACCCGGCTTCTGGGCCGAGCCCGACGGCCTGCGCTTCGCGGCGATGCTGCTCAAGCAGGCGATGACCTCGTTCATCCCGCTGGCGGTGCTGATGGCGTTGAACGGGCTCGTCGGCCAGGATCGGCAGAAAGGGTACTTCCGTTTCTTTTTTTCCAAGCCGGTGCCCGTGCCGGGGTTCTACGTCTCGGCGTTCGTCATCCACCTCGTCGTCGCGGCCGCGGCGGCGGGCGCGATGGCGGCCGTCCTCGGTTCGGCGTCGGCACCGCAGCCCATCATCGGCACGGCCCTCGCCTGCGCCCTGACGTTCGTGCTGCTCGGCAGCCTCATGTTTCTGCTCACCACGCTCACGTATCAGGACGGCATCGTCTTCCTCGCCATCTGGGTGGGCACGCTGCTGATGCGGCAGGTCGAACCGACGCTCAGGGCCGGCCACTGGATGCACTCAGCCGTCCGGTTCCTGCCGCCGACGCACCGCCTCGACGCGGTGCGTGATGCGCTCTACGCCGCCCAGCCGGTTCAGGCGAACGACGTCTGGCACGTGCTGGCGTACGGCGGCGCCTGTTTCGTGCTGGCCGTGATCGCGGTCAGGAAGCTCCCGCTCGCGCGATGAGCACCTCCCGCCTGCTCGATTCCGTGCTCCTGCCGGAGCGCGTGTACCGCCACCGACTGGCCAACGGGCTGACCGTGCTCGTCGCCCCCGACGACCGCGTGCCGGTGGTCGCCATCGTCACCTGGGTGAAGGCGGGCTATTTCGACGAACCCGACGACCTCGTGGGCGTCTCGCACGTGCTCGAGCACATGTACTTCAAGGGGACGCCATCGCGCGGCGTGGGCGTGATTGCCAAGGAGACCAAGGAGCAGGGCGGGCACCTCAACGCCGGCACCATCTACGACCACACCAGCTACTACACGGTGCTCCCGGCGTCGGGGTTCGCCGCCGGGCTCGCGATTCAGGCCGACGCCTACACCAACTCGGTCATCGATGCCGGCGAGCTCGCGCGCGAGATCGAAGTGATCGTCGAGGAGGCCAAGCGCAAGGCCGACAGCGCGCACGCCGTGGCCACCGAGACGCTGTTCGAATTGCTGCACGACCGGCATCGCATGCGCCGCTGGCGCATTGGCCGCGAGCCGGGGCTGCGCGCGCTCGCGCGCGAGCACGTGCACGACTTCTACCGCGCCTACTATCAGCCGGGCAACACGGTGCTCGCCATTGCCGGCGACGTGGACGTGGACGACGCGCTCCGTCACGTCGAGCGGCTCTACGGGGCGCTCCCCAACGCCCCCGTGACGCGCAACCGCGGCCCCTTTGAGCCGTCGCGGCGCGACTTTCGCGTGCGCGAGTGGAGCGGCGACATCGCCCAGGCCGAGGTGGCCATCGGCTGGCGCACCCCGCCGCTCGACAGCCCCGACGCGCCGTGCCTCGACGTCATTGCCAGCGTGCTCTCCGCCGGGCGATCGTCACGCCTCTACCGTGCCGTGCGCGAGCGGCAATTGGTGTCGAGCATCTCGGCATACCAGTACACGCCGGTGGACCTCGGCGTCTTCGTGGTGCACGCCACCGCGCGTCCCGAGCGCGTGCTCGAGGGCGCCG
>CAYHCW010000019.1:0-13826 GCA_964355025.1 uncultured Gemmatimonas sp.
GCCTGGTTCAGGTAGTCGTGGACGATGGCCACGCGCATCAGCCGGCCACCTCGTCGAACACCGCGCGCACACCCTGCATCATGGCGCCCAGGCTGAATGTCGCTCGCGCATGCGCCGAACCCGCAGCGGCGATCGCGGCGGCGCGCGGCGCATCATCGCGCAACGCCTGCACGGCAGCGGCGATGGCCGCCGCGTTTCCCGGCGGCACCAGCACGCCGGTGCGTCCATCCACGAGGATCTCGCCGACGCCGCCCGCCGCCGTGGCGATGACGGGCCGCCGCGAGAGCATCCCTTCGACGATCACGCGACCGAACGGCTCGGGCAGCATCGAGGTGTGCACCACCACATCCGCCGCGCGCATCAGCGCGGCGACGTCGCGGCGAAACCCCAGGAAGTGCACCCGCGACCCCAGCCCGAGCTGTGCGGCCTGTATGCGAAGCCCCTGCTCGAATGCCTGTTCGCCAAAGAGCGGCGCCCCGACGATCCACAGGTGCACGTCGCTCGGCAGGGCGCGCATCGCGGCGATGGCCGTGTGCTGCCCTTTCCATTCGTGCAGGCGCCCGAAGACGGCCATCACGTAGCCGGCGCCCGGCGACAGCTGCTCGCGCAGCGCACGCGCGTCGGCGTCCGAGACCGCGTCAAAGGGCACGGTGTCGATGCCATTGTACACGACGCGCACCTTCGCACGATGTCCCCCATGCGCCACGAACGCGTCAGCCGTCGCACGCGAGTTCGCGATCACGCGCTCGGCTCCCCAGTTGGCGAGCGTCACCACGGCGCGAGTATTGAGCGCGCTGAAGTGCGGTGGCCCCAGGATGTCGCGCAAGTGCCAGACGACCGGCCGCCGGCACCGAAGGCCGGCGAGCGCCGCCACCACGAACGCCTTCTGCGAGTTGGCATAGAGCAGTCGCGACGTGCGTCCGTCGCGCGCCACGCGCCCGGCCAGGTCCCACGCCGCGAGCAGCGCGCCCGGCGACGGCAGGCGGCTTCCCTTCTTCACCGCGCCCAGCGCACCGATGGCAAACACCTGCACGTCGATTCCGCGCTGCTCGAGCTCCGCCCGAAAGGGGCCGTCGGCGAACAGCCGCACCGCCACATCGTTGCCGAGCCCGGCAATCACGTCGAGCATCGACAACTCCGCCCCACCGAGCACGCCGGCGTGGTCCAGGGCAAGCACGCGCACGGGCGCGGTCACCGGCACCTGACGGAGTCGTAGACGCGGCGCACCTGTTCCACGATCACCGGCCAGTCGTTACGCCGCCGCGCGTAGGCCCGGCATTCGTCGGCGGTTGGCATCGTCACGGCGTCCGAGAGGGCGTCGCCGAGTCCCTGGGCGATGGCCGACGCCGACGAACCGGTCAGCACCAGGTGGTCCGGCAGTCCGACCACCGTTTCGGGCAGGCCGCCGACGGGGGTGACCAGGACCGGCGTGCCGGCCGCCAATGACTCGGGCACGATAAGTCCGTAGCCCTCGAGCGCTACCGAGGGCACCACGGTGAGGTCGGCCGCGCGGTACGCGAACGGAAGATCGTGCTCGGCAATGAAGCCGATCAGGCGGCAGTGCTCTTCGAGTTGCGCCCGCCGGAGCTGCGTGCGCAGTTCGTTCTCGATCGGTCCCTGGCCCGCGATGAGCACCAGCACATCGGGCACGCGCGCCCTGAGCGCGGCGACGGCGGCAACGAGTTGGTCGAGCCCCATTCGGTGCGTCAGGCGGCGCACCGCGAGCACGATGCGCCGGTCAGCGGGCCAGCCGAGGCGCGCGCGACACTCGATGCGCGACTCGCGCACGTCAAACCGCGCGCAGTCGACGCCGCCGGGGATGATGTAGATCCGTTCCCACGGGACGCCAAACGATTCGTTGAGAATGCGCCCGAACGCGCCGGAGAGCACGATGCAGGCGTCGGCGCGCTGGTACACGGCGCGTTCGACGCGCGCCTTGAGCCGGGGCACCGCGCCGTGAATCTGCTCCGCCACGGTTTCCTGCGCCCAGGGCCCGTGAAAATGGAAGACGAACGGATGCCGCCGGTCGCGCAGCAATCCCAGCAGCGGCGCCGCGTACAGCGCGAAGTGCGCAACCACCATCATCCCGGGATCGGCGCGCAGCTGCACGGCGGCCTCGGTGCGCAAACTCCGCAGGCGGCGCCACAGGGGCGCCGTGTGGGGCGCCACGCCCACGACGCGTCCGCCGGTCTGCTCTCGCACCGCCTCCGTGCCGGCCACGAGGCCCTGCACCTCGACACCCTGCGCCGGAAGCCGGGCCACGAGTTCGGCGAAAACGCGATTCAGCCCTCCCGGTTTTTCGCCGAACCACTCCATGCCCACCTGCAGCGTGCGCAGCGGTGCCACGGCGATGCCACGCGTCGCGCCGCCGGCGTGGAGGGCGTCGAGCGGATCGGTGCGCTGCAGCGATCCGTCAAGGGCAAGCCGCGCCCAGATCTCGAGGACGAGCAGCGTGAAGAGCTGGTCGCCCCAGTCGCGCGTTCCCCCCTGGTGCTCGTCGAGGATGCGCCGCGTGAACTCCGGGCGCACCCAGCCACGGTCGTGGAACGACGGGCTGTCGAGCGCGGCGCGCACGTGCGCGGCGAGCGCGCCGCGCAGCCACCGCGAGGCCGGCATCACGAAGCCGCGCTTGCGACGGTACAGCACCTCTCGCGGCACGAACTTCGCCGCAAGGCGCTTCATCAGGTGCTTGGTTTCCCAGCCGCGGAGGCGGAGCTCCGTCGGGATCGTCGCCGCGAACTCGATCATCTCGGTGTCGAGCAGCGGCGAACGCGCCTCGAGCGAATGCGCCATCGACGCGATGTCCGCCTTGGCGAGGAGCTGGTCGGGAAAGTAGGTGGAGAAATCGCCGTACAATGCGCGATCCACGTCGTCACGGCCATCAGCACGCGCCCAGACATCGCGGTACATCGCGTCCGGGTCGAACGTGCCGAGCGTCCCGAGGAACTCCGGCGTGTAGGCCGCCGCGCGGAACTCGCGCAGGCCGCGATCATAGGTAAAGGTGTCGATGGCATCGCCACGACCGGCACGCGCCAGCAGCGTCGCCCGCTTCAGCGGCCCCGACATCCGCCAGTGCAGCACGCCGTCGGCGGCGCGGCGCACGCCGGCCGGCACGAACCGGCGATACTGCTGTGCCGCCCGCGCCACCATCGGGCGCGTGTATCCGCCAAACAGTTCGTCTCCGCCATCACCGTTCAGCGCCACCACCATGATGTCGCGCGACACGCGCGACAGGTCAAAGCTCGGCACGATCGACACATCGGCCAGCGGCTGCCCATAGTGCCACACGATTTCCGGAAGCCGGCTCACGACGTCGGGACGCAGCACCCGTTCGTGCAGCCGCACGCCGAGGTGCCGGGCCACCTGCCGGGCGAACGGGCGCTCGTCGAACTCCGGATCGTCAAAGCCAACGGCCACCGCCTCGATCGGCGTCCCGCTCTCCTGCGCGGCCAGCGCCGTGAGCAGCGACGAATCGACCCCGCCCGAGAGGAAGATGCCCACCGTGCGGTCGGCCACGAGCCGGTCGCGCACGGCGCGTCGGGCGATGCGCTCCATCTCGGCGAGCACGTCCTCTTCGTCCATCGGCGTCTTGGTGGCGTACGACACGTCCCAGTAACGCTGTACCACGCAGCGCCCCGAGTTGGCGTCGAACGACAGCCAGTGTGCCGGCGGCAGCGCCTGCACCCCCTGCCAGACCGTCATCGGTGCGGGGACCGCCTGATACGTGAGATACGCATCGATCGCGCATGCGTCGATGCCGGGCCGACGTGGCAGCAGCTCGAGCAGGGCGTTCAGGGTCGAGGCGAACGCGAGCGAAGCACCATCATGCGCATAGAAGAGCGGCTTCTTGCCGGCCCGGTCGCGCGCCAGGTGCAGCGTGTGCGACGCAACATCCCACACGGCCAGGGCAAACTGCCCGTGGGCGCGGCGCACGGTCGCATCGAACCCCCACGTGCGCACGCCGTGCAGCAGCACTTCGGTATCGGAGTGGCCGCGAAACCGGCACGTCGCCTCGAGTTCCGCGCGCAGCCTCCGGAAATTGAATATCTCGCCGTTGAACACGATGACGTGCTGCGCGTCGTCGCTCGCCATGGGCTGGTGGCCCGCCATCGACCGGTCGATGATCGCCAGCCGGCGCGCGCCAAGGCAAACCCCATCGCCGGGCCAGACGCCGCCATCATCCGGGCCGCGGTGGATCATGCGCGCGTTCGCGCGCTCCACGCGTTCGCGCTCGCTCCCGGCGCCGGGCCGGACGATGCCGCAGATGGCGCACATGCGTCAGCCCCCGCGCGCCGTCAACGGGCCGCCTGGTCCAGCACGTCGAAGTACTCCGCGGCCACGCGGTCCCAGGCGTATCGGCGTGACCGCTCGAGTGCCGTGCGCGACATCGCCTCGCGTCGCGTCGCGTCGTCCCGCAGCACGGCGAGGGGGGCGCGCAACGCGTCGCCGCCAAACTCGGTGAGAAAGCCGTTCTCGCCCGACACGACCAGCTCCTCGGTGCCGTTGACCGCGTGCGCGATGATGGGCAGTCCCGACGCCGCCGCCTCAAGGATCACCAGCGAAAACGCTTCGTAGCGGGACGGGTGCACGAGCACGTCCGCCGCCGTGTACCACTGCTGTGGCGTCGTCGTCTTGCCGACGAACCGCACCTGCGACGCGGCGCGGCGACTCGCCGCGTGCGCGCGCATTGCCGCGTCGTCGCCGCGCCCGACCACGCACAACAGCGTGTCGGTCAGGCCGGCCACCGCGTCGATCGCATCGCGCAGGCCCTTCCGCTCCCAGTCGCCGCCACAGAACAGCACCACGAAGGTCGAGGCGGGAAGGCCGAGTGCGGCCCGCAGGGCACGCTTGGCCTCCGCATCGGTCGCCGGATGAAAGACCGCGTGATCGACGCCGTTCGGCACCACCGTAATGCGGTGTTCGGGGACGCCGTAGAACTCCTGCAGTTCGCGCGCCGTGCCGCGGGACACCGCGATCACGTGCCGCAGGCGGCCAGCGCCATAGGCGCGCCGCTCCTGCCCCACGAAGACCTGCTGCGCGACACGCTGCCAGGCCCGACCTACTGCGCTTCCCCCGCGCAGGCCGCCAAACTGCGCGGTGAACGCCGCGTGGCAGTACTGCGCGGTCACCACGTCGGCGTCAAAGGCCGCCGCGCCGATGCTGTTGGACAGGGTGCACCCGGCCCGGCGTTCGGCCACCGCCGCGGCACGCGCAAACGTCCAGGAACCCAGCACGAGCGGGCGCACCGGCGGCGCCACGCGGCTCCATTGAATCGGCGCGTCGGGCAGCTCGCAACGGGACGCGATGACGGTCACCGGCACGCGGCGCGCGACGCGGGCGAGAATTTCCGCCGCCGCGCGCTCCTGGCCGCCGTGCCGGTGCACTTCGTGCGCAATGAACGCGAGGGAAATGCTCATGGACCCCATGAAGTTGTGTCCCGGCGACGGCGAACGGAATGCGAGGTGCTCACTTCCCCTCCGGACCAGGGATCACCAGATGACGCGGGGTACGCCACGCGGTCGCTGCTCCAGCCAGCCGGCCGGCAAACGCCGCGCGCCACGCCCGCACGACGATGCCATCACCGAGCAGCAGGCGGCGCAGGCACTGCGCGACGCCCGGCCCGTCCACCGAACCGATGAGGAATGCCCACAACAGCACCACCGCGCTTGCCACGGCACCGCGCCCCTCGAGCAACCCGACCGTGTCGTTGTGCACCGCGTCGCGCAGCGGCGCCTCGGCGAAGACACCCCGGTGAATCGTGTCGGCGTCGTGTCGCGGAGCGATGTCGTGATCGACGGCAACCTGCGGATCGTACACCAGCCGCCACCCGGCGCGGCGCAGGGGAAGGCACACCCCCAGTTCCCAGTGCATTTGCGCGCCCGCACCCCGCAGTCGTACGTCGAACCCAATGGCACGCAGCAGCGGACCACGAAAGGCGCAGTTCACGCCCTTGAGGACGTCGACATCCCGCGGGGGACCGTGCCCCAGATGGTGATTCCCGATGACCCGTCCGAACCACTGGGCGATGCCCACGCGCGGCGCGTTGCCGCGTTCCCACGGCTGCCAGTCGCGGCCGCCGACGCCGCCGATGTCGGCCGCGGAAGCAAAATGCGCCAGCATGCCGGCAATCCAGTCGGCGCGTGGTCGCGCATCGTCGTCGGTCAGCGCGACGACATCGCCCGTCGATGCGTCGAGCGCCGCCTGCATCGCCGCGATCACGCCGACCGTCGGCGTGAACGCCACGCGCACCGGCAAGCCGGCCGCCCGTGCGGCATTCACCACCGCCACGGTCGCGTCGTCGCCCGTGCGAATGCCCACGACGATGTCATCGGGGAGTCGCGACTGCGCGCCCAGCGCCGCCAGGCAGCGCTGCAGCGCGTCGGCGCGCCGGTAACTCGGCACGAGCACGCTCACGCGCGGGTTCACGGCGCCCGTTCCACGGGAAACTCCCGCGCGCTTGCTCGCTCCCAGCTGGCGGCGTGGCGCGCCACGTGCCAGAGCTCGGCCGCCAGCGCCCAGAGGGCCAGCAGCGAGTCCACGCCCTTGGGGCGCGAGCGGATGTTCACCAGCCGCGAGAGCGCGATGTCGTGCATGAGCCGCCAGCGCACGGGCCGCGGCACGCCGTACTTGTACAAGTAACGCACCTCGGCCTCGCGAGTCGCGCCGAGCCGTGCGCCCGAAGGCAGCCGGCGCGGCGGATGATCCACCCGCGCCTCGCTGACCCACACCAGCGCCTTGCCCGCGGCACGCAGGCGCTCGCGCAGGTCGGCGTCTTCCATGTGCGCAAACGCGAACCCCTCGTCGAAGCCGCCCATCGCGCCGAACAGCGCGCGATCGATGGCGAAATTGCAGGACCACAATGCCCCGCCGGCGTTGTTCTCCGGCGCGTGAAACCGGGGCGACGGCAGCCCCGCCTCGCACGTGGTGCGCCCCTCGAGGACCTGCGCACCATTTGCCGCGATGGCGTATGCGGCGAGCCAGCCGGCCGAAGGCACGACATCGTCGTCGGCAAACACGATCCACGCGCCGCGCGCCGCGCGTGCACCGGCATTGCGATTGGCGGCAGGTCCCCGGCGAGGACCGCGCTGATGATGCGCCCACGGAAACTCGGCGCGCAGCAGCGCCGCCGTCGCCTCGAAGTCGCCGTCGTCGGAGATCACGACCTCGTAGAGCGCGGCGTCGAGCGTTTGCGCGCCGGGCGCGAGCCGGCACAGGCACTCGCGCAACTCGCGCGGGCGGTTCCGGGTGGGGATCACCACCGACCAGGCCGGCACGCCGCTCACGGTGCGTCCCACGACGGACGCGTGCCGGCGGCGCAGGCCAGCAGCATCTCGCGGTAGCGGGGGGCCAGCACGTCCCAGCTGAAGTGCGCATGGGCCCAGGCGTGCCTGCTGCTGCGGCGCGGGGAATCCGGCGCCTCCGCCAGCGCGCGGTGGAGGAGCGCGGCCGTCGACGCCGACGAGCTGGTGTCACCGAGGTACGCGTGGTCTCCAAAGATGAACTGGGTATTGGGATTGTCGTGCACGACACACGGCAGGCCGGCCGCCAGTGCCTCCACGTAGACAAGCCCGAAGCCCTCACTGAGAGAGAGCAGGGCGAACGCATCGGCGGCGGCGTAGGCGTCGGCCATGCGTTCGCGGGGCCACGTGGCCAACCGAACACCGTCGCCGAGGAGTGCCTTCGCATGATCGGCAAGCGCCGGCGTCTCGGGTGTTTCTTGGCCGAGGAGCACGAGGTGCGGCCGGTCGGGTCCCATCGACGCCACGGCATCGATGAGCGCGTCCATACGCTTCAGCGTCGGTCCGAGCATGCCGACCGACAACACGAGCCGCTGTCCGGGGCGCACGCCGAACGCGGCGCGCGTCTGGGCGATCCTGTGATCATCGCGAGGCGCAAGCGCCGGCGGGAGCGCGAAGCCGTGAGGCAGGACGAACATGCGCTCCGCGCGTTCGCCCCGCGCCACCGCCGCGCCAAAATGCCCTGGAGTCACCTGCTGCACGGCGTCGCAGCGCGTGAACGGGCGCGTGGTCGGGCCGCCGTTGTAGTACAGAAGGCGAAAGCGCTGCCCGGTGAGCCGCCGCCAGTGCCAGCAGGCGTTCCCGAAGTTGAGGTCCGCGAAGTAGACCAAGTGCGGACGCCAGGTCAGCAGCGACGGCAGGAATCCTCCAAAGAAGGTGGCCTGCTCCACGAAGTAAGACCCGAATCCAGTCAGTCGCGACGCGGCGCGACCGGCAAGCGACGTGCGCGGCAGGTTCCAGACCGCGCGCTCGTCGACGGCCAGTGCGCCGCCTCCACCGTACACGCGGAGCTCGAGCCCCTCGGCGTCACGCAGCGCCGCATGGACCTCGCGCGTGAACGCTTCGAAGCCCCGGCGCTGGCGCCCCAGACCAGTGCACGGCAGCGCAACGCGCACGACTCGATTCCTCCCGGTCATGGCTTGCGACCCACCCACATCCGAAAGTCGGTCAGGCGGTGCTTCCAGCGTTCCCAGGCCTCGCGCTGGTAGCGCGCCTCGTACAGGAGGTAGTCGTGGACGATGTGCGGCGTCACGCCAACGTCGAGCATTCGGCGTTCGATCCTCGCCCACTCGATGTGGTCTTCCGGCCAGATGTGCAGGTCACCCTCGGGCATCCAGCGTCTGTTAAACCATCGCTGCCACTGGAAGAGCGGCCGGATGCGGTTCCAGTAGTTGCGCGGCTTGACGAACCGCGTCCACGATTTCGGGGGCCACACGACCGCTTCGGCGAGGAACTGGTCGCGCGCAGGGTCGGGCAGCCAGCTCGTGTCGTGCCGTTCGTGGTCGAGATAGACGAGCCCTCCGCGGCGGACCACGCGAGCCATCTCGGCGACAAGGGAGACATAGTCGGGCACGTGATGCAGCACGGAATAGCAGGCCGCTACGTCGAAAGACTCGTCGGCAAGGACGCCGAGCGAACGTCCATCGATCAGCTGTGTCTCCAGCCTGCCGGTGTCGCCGAACTTCTCGCGCACAACGCGCAGACACTCCGAAGACACATCCGCCGCCACCACGACGGCGCCGGCCTCGAGGAAATGCGCCGTCAGGTTGCCCGTGCCCGCGCCTACGTCGAGTACCCGCGCGGGCACTCCCTCGCGTGATCCAGCGGCCAACAGGACTGCACGCACCGCGCCGGCAAGCCGCTCCTGCTCAACGGCATTGAAGATCTCCGGATGCGACTGATCGTACGATGCGGCCACCAGGTTATACGCCGCCACGTTCTGGGCGATGAAGCGATCGGCCTCTGACGTGCTCATCCGGTTGTTCCCGTGTGCATGGGTTGCCCCTCGAACCAGAGCTCAAGCCGGCGTCGTGCTATGCGGAGGCCCGGACAGGGCACGCGCTAGCCCAGACTGGGGACGGGCTGCGGCGGCGGAAGGAACTCGCGTGCCAACTGGCGGGAGCGCAGTCCTGTACCGTGGGCATAGTTGTACGCGTGCGCACTGCAGGCGAAGCCATACGCGCCCCAGAACATCACCCCAACACTCCCACTGAAGATATCGCCGATGAGCAGCATGCTCAGCAGGGACCAGAAGCAGGCGCGCGCAGCGTTCGCAAAGGCGTCCTGTCGCGCGTCCCGAAAACGCAGCAGCGTCAGCAAGTGCCCGGATAGTCCGATGGCCAGCAGCGCGCCGCCAGGCCAGCCAAGCACGTAAAAGACTTCCAGGAATCCATTGTCGATGGACGCCTGGCGCTCGACGCGCAGCAGCTTGGCGCCGCCGCCGGTCGCCCCCAGTCCCTCGCCTTCGGCGTGCGCGTAGATGGCCTGGGTGGCCATGTACGAGAGCTGCTTGCGGGCATTCAACGAGCCGTCGTCCGAAATCGAGGCGAACGACGCCAGGCGCGAAGTGATCGAGCCGCGAAAGACGTCGAGCGACAGCAGCGGGAGGGCGAGCGCCGTCATGAAGAGCAGGAGGAACCAGTTGCGCGTTGACCGCCGAATCGGCCCCATGAGCTGCACGATGACGACGCCAATGAGAAACGCCGCCCACGCCGAGCGCACGCGCGTCAGCATCAAGGCAACCAGCGCCAGCGACAGGATGGGCACCACGCCGCGCCGCGCACTGCTGATCAGGAAGATCATCCCGACCACCAGCACGAGGGCGTACGGGCCGGGCATATTGAGCGTGCCGAAGATGCGAAAGCCGAACGCCATCGGAATGCCGACCGAGGCGACATTGGCCCGCTGCATCCACATAAGATCCCACACCGGAGGCCGCACGAGCTGGTAGATGCCATAGGCGGCAATCACCGGCAACGCCCACTGCAGGAATGTCAGGAAGGACTCGCGCAACCTGGGGAAGATGCGCCAGCTCAGGTTCAGGTGCACCGCGAAGGTGATCGGCGCCACCCACGTGAGCATCGCGTACGTGGCCGGCACGAAGCCGTTCTTGAGGACGCCGACGGAGTACGCATAGCCGACGCCGGCGAGCGTGAACGTGAACGGCAGCAGCATCGAGCCGCGCAGCTCACGGGCGCGATACAGCAGCGTCAGGGCCGAAACGAGCGTCACGAACACGGGCGCCAGGAGCACCACATTCGTGGGATTGTACCCGTGATGGAAATCGACGACGCGTCGCACCCACGGGGAGAAGAACACCAGGCCGAAGACGAGCGCGAGGTACCGCCCCGGCTCGCGATGATAGGCCGCCAGGCCGGCGAGCACGGCCGCCCCGACGAAGACGGGTGGGAACAAGCGACCGCCGCCACCGGCGAGACCACCCAGCGTGATGACGAGAAAGAGCCCCAGCGTCAGGTTCGACAGCGGGTCGGCGCCCCGGCGCGGGATCACCGGTGCCTGGGTCGAGAGCCGGACCGGCAGCGCCATCCCGGGTTGTCCTGCGGGGCTCAGCGCGCTGCGCCCGAGTGCCGCGAACGCTGTCCTTCACCATCCCGCGAACGCCGGGCGCGACGGATGCGGCGGCGTACCGCCTGGAGCGCGTACGTCAGCAACGCCACCGCAATCGTCGACGCCGTGCCGTGCGCGAACACCGAGAACGGCGCGACGTCATCGGAAGCCACGGGGGGCGCCGTCGGGCCGGAATCCAGCGGCCCCTGCATGCCGTTGATCTTCGAGAGGACCGACACGTCCATGCCAAGCATCATGTCCGGCAGCGTCGTGCTGAAGCCGGAACTCAGCGTGGGGTCGCTGGCCCGGAACACGAACATCGTGGCCAACCAGAGCCCCACCAGCATCAGGGTACTCAGGTACACGATGCGCGGCTGCGGAAAGTACCACTTGCGCGTCGACCGTGAGGAACGCCGGCGGCGGCCCGCCCACGGTGCGTCGAGAATCCACCAGGTCAGCACCGACACCACGATGGTCGAGGCGAAGATCGCCGGAGCCACCAGCGCCTCCGAGGCCGCAAGCAGCACGCCGGCGAGCATCGCCGCGCTGAACTGCCCCGACGACGGCAGCTTCTCCGTGCCCGTGTCGAAGATGTCGGGCACGAGCTCGGGCTGCGGGCGAGAAGGATCAGACGGTCTGGCCATTGGTGCGTGGCATCCTGGTCGTTCAACGACCGTATTCGTAGTAGTAGCCGTACCCCTGGCGATAGCGCGAGCCACGACGGAGTTCGACATCGTTCAGCACCGCACCGGCCAGGTTGACCTGGACGTTGCGCAGCTGCGCCACGGCGAACTTCAACTCATCACGGTCGGTCTTGTCCGAGCGGGCCACCAGCAGCAGGGCATCGGCATTGGACGCGATGAGCGCCGCGTCCGTGAAGAGGTTGAGCGGCGGGGTGTCGAGCAATACATAGTCGTACTGCTGGCGCAGGCGGTCGAACAACGGCTGCAGGCGCGTTCCCACCAGCAGGTCGGCGGGATTCACGCTCGGCGAACTGCCGAGCGGGAGGACGTCCACCGATCCGCCCGTTTCCATCGAGACGCGCCGGATGCATTCGCCCGGCGACGCCTGGCCGTACATCAGGTCGAAGAAGCCCGGAGACGGCGGAATGCCGAAGGCCTCGTGCACCGTGCCGCGCCGGGTCTCGGCGTCAATCAGGATCACGCGCTGGCCCTGCTGCGCCAGGGTGATGGCCAGGTTCACCACCGTGGTCGTCTTGCCGTCACCCGGCAGCGCGCTGGTGACGACGATCACGCGTGGCGCCTTCGGCGGCGTGAGGTAATTGAGGTTCGTGCGAAGCACGCGGTACGCCTCAGCTGCCGGCGTGTGGTATTCCCGCACGGAGCCCGGCGCGGAACTGCCGCCGTCGGTCCCGCGCGACGGTGCTCCCTCCTCGCCCTTTGTCCCTGGAGGCAATCGGTACGCCCCCGAGCGCGCCTGCTGCTGCAGGTTGGGGATGATGCCAACCACCGGCACGCCAACGATGGCGCGAAGGTCCGCCTCGGTGTGAATCGTCGTGTCGAGCCAGTCGCGCAGGAACGCCACGCCCACGCCGACGATGAGGCCGGAGAAGATGGCCACCGCGAAGATCAGCGTCTGCGACGAGTTGCCCACCATGTCCGCGCTCACCGCGTCGTCGAGCACCTGCGTCGACGAATCGGGCACGGACGCGGAGATCTCCGCCTCCTTCAGCCGCCCCTGCACCAGCTTCATGGTCTCCTGAAGCACCAGCCGGTCGCGCTCGAGCCGCTGAAACTCCATGGCCTGTTCGGGCATTCGCGAGAGGGCCCGCTGCAGTGAGTCGACGCGGTGCTGCCGGTCGTCGACGAGCGAGTTGCGCTGGCTCAGGAACGCCCCCGCGCGATCCTGGATGCGTTCCTTGATCAGCTCCATGCGCACGTCGATTGCCTTGACGTCCGGGTCGTCGACGGTGCGGCGCTGGCGCAGCACGTCGCGGTCCGAGCTGAGGTTTTGCAGCATGGCCATCTCCGTCGTGGCGATGCTGAGAAACTCGGGCGTCGCCTTGGCGCGCCGGAGGAACTCCTCCGCACCCTCCACCCCCGGCTGCTGCAGAGGCGCCAGCGCGCGGGCGATCGCATCACGCTCCAGCGTGATGGTGATCATGTTGTTGCGCAGCAAGTCCAGCTCGGACACCAGGTCCTGGATCTTCCCGTCGATGCTCGAGACGCCGCGCGAGAGCAAGTAGTCGCGGATCTGCGCTTCCTGGCCGTTGAGTTGCTCGTTGACGACTTGCGACTGGCGCTCCAGGTAGGCGACCGTCGAGCGCGCACCGCTGGCCGACAGGTCGATGCGCCGCTTGACGTAGGCGCGCGCCAGCACGTTGGGCACCTGCATGATCTCGACCGGGTCCTTGCCGCTGTACGAAATGCGGAGCACGTTCGCATCACGACCCGCCTGCGTCACGCGAATGCCATCACGCAGCGCCGAGGCCACGTCGTTGCGCGGGAAGACGGTGAACACCAGCCGGTCGTAGCGCGTCGCCGCACCGGCCAACTGAATCCAGCCGCCCTCAATGGGAATCGGCATCGAGTCGGGAAACGTGCCCAGCAGCTTCTCGCTCGGCAGCAGGCGCACCTCGCGCTGGCCGCGCGCGGCACGGTCCATGCGATAGGCCTGCGACGGCGCCTCGGCGCTCACGTACGCCACGCGCACCACCTCGCTCTTCTGCTTGCGCGGGGGCTGCACGAGGTCCAGGCGCAGCGCCATCGAGTCGACGACGTCGTACGCCAGCTTGCGGCTCTGCAGGAGTTGCTGCGCCGTCGCCAGCACGTTGGTGTTGTCGGCGCTGAAAAAGGCGTAGGGGGACCCGCCGCCGGACTCCTTCTCCTCGATGCGGACGGTGGCAGACGCCGAGAATACCGGCTCCAGCCGGCGCACGGCGAGCATGGCGGCGGCCGTGGCGAGGCCCACGCAGATCACGATGATCCAGGCGCTGCGGGC
>CAYHCW010000020.1:0-13668 GCA_964355025.1 uncultured Gemmatimonas sp.
ACTTCGACGCCCCCCAGAACTGCTCGGCGTTGGTGATCTTCAGCGCCGTCTTGTAGCCACCCTTGACCGGCTGCTCGGTGGCGCCAAGGTCCTGCCGCGACAGCACGCGGTACGACTTGTCGGCCAGCGGCAGCGCGATCTCCGCCGTCCTGGTCTTGTCGATCGACGTGAAGTCGGCCGGGTTGAGCGACGTGGCCGGGATGTCCGTGGCGCCGATGCCCAGCAGGCCACCCTTCTTCACGATGATCCCCTTCTTGCGCAGTTCGGCCTTGGTGCCGACGACGTAGTAAACCGTGTTGCGCTCGAGCGTCAGCGCGGTCTTTTCGCCCGTCAGCACTTCCTTCTCGGTCGTCAGCGTCGCCTTGTCGGCCTTCAGCACCGTGTTCTCGCCCTGCAGGGCGCTCACCTGCGACGTGAGCGACACGATCTCGGCCTTCTGGTTCTCGATGATCGCCTTGAACGCGGTGATCGTGGAGTCGTACTGCGCCAGCTGCTTGGTCAGGCTGGCATTGTCGCCGCTGAGCGTCGCCACGCGCGCCCGACTCGCGGCCAGGCGCGACTCGGCCTCATTGACGCGGTCGGTGATCTGCTTGATGCGCTCGAGCATCTGCGCCCGCCCCACGGCGGCCGACGGGTTCTCAAGTTCGCCGGCGCCGCCCTTGGTGGGCTTGCCCGCGTTGGCGCTCTTGACGCGCGCGAGCTCACCGTTGATGTCGGCGATGAACTGCGAGGTCGTCATCACGTCCTTGAGCAGCGAGTCCTTCTCCGCCGAAATGAGCTTCACCTGCTCGAGCTGCTTCTCGAGGTCCGCCTTGGGAACGCAGGCGGTGAGGGTGAGCGCGGCGACGGCAAACAGCATGAACTTGTTGCGCATGACTTCTCCTGTTGAATTCGCGCGCGTCGCGGGAAGAAGCGAACGGCGCGGGATGACTCGTGGTTATTCGCCGGCGTCCGGATCGTCGGGCGCGGTCTCCAGCGTCACGCGTCCATGTGCCGGCGAGGGCCGACGCTGGTCGGGCACCTCAATATACCGCTCGATGTACGGCAAAGTGCCGCCCACCGCCAACTGCGCGAACAGGAACTCGAACTTGGCATCGTAGGCGCGGGCCAGCTGGGCCTGGGTACTGGAGGGCAGCGACCAGAGCGCCTTCTTGAACGGACCCAGGGCCTTCTTGCGGCTCTTGTAGAAGAACTGCTCATCGGTGTCGGTGGCCTTGCGCTCATCCTTCGCGTTCACGCGCAGCCAGTCATAGATCTCCTCGCGCAGCGCGTCGGGGAGATGATCGTACAGCATCGTCTGGAAGCCCGTCGCCAGGTGGATCTCGGCGGTCTCCGTGCGTGGAAAGTTGTGAAAGGCGGTATCGGGCAGCGTGGACGCGCCGTGCTGTACCGCGCCGGACAGTCCGTACTCGGTGCGGGAAATGCGCGACAGGTCCTCGAGCGTCTGGAAATCCAGCTTGACGGCGGCGATGCTGCCGTCGGCCAGCACCACCCCGCCATGCGACGTGCCCGACTGCACCGAGATCTTCGACAGGCCCACCGTACCCGGCGCCGTACGCAACAGCGTCTGGTTGTACCCGGTGATGAAGGCGCGCAACTCCGGCACAGTCGAGTTGCTCGTGCCCACCTCGCCGATCTCGCCGCCCAGCGACACCGTGATGCCCCGCGGCTCGATGGAGCGCACGTGTCGCGTGAGCTCCACGCCGACCTCGTAGTTCGGCCGCTGCTGCTCCTCGAGCGTCGGCTGCGACAGGTCCACCAGCGTCGACGTGTCGAGGTCGATGTTGTAGAAGCCGGCGGCAACGGCCTCGGTGGCCAGCAGCTTGACGGCGGCCACTTCGGCCACCGGATCGGCGGCGTACTTCTTGGCGTTGACCTGGAAGTGGTCACCCTGGATGAAGATCGGGTGCCGGTAGCCTTCCCGCAGCGCCGCGGCCAGCATCACGGCCACGTATTCCGCGGGGCGCTGCTCGGTATAGGCAATTTCGCTGCGCGCAATCTCGAAGAGGAACGCGCCGGCATTGGCCTTGATCGCGGCGCGGAAAACGGCGCGGGCGGTGTCGTACGACATGCCGCGGACATTGATGGCGGGAACGGTGAACCCGGAGACTTCGCCGCGACCGCGCGCCATGTACAACTCGTGGATCGATGCCGGACGGACGCCCACCATCTGGCCGAGTTCCCATATCGCCCAGCGCGCCCACTCCTTCTCGGCGTCATCGCCGAAGACCGCGAGCTTCACCAGGTCGTCCATGCGGGTTGACGCCAGCGACGACGGCTCCTTCAGCTGGATGCGGTCGTTCTCCACGGCGGCGACAGGCCCGAGCGCGTGATGCAGGGCGTCGAGAGGATTCGACATGTCAGGTACTCTGCGAAATAAGGTACGCGGGGGGCGACGGAGCTGCCGTGGTGCAGGGACAGCTTGTGAAAGTTGCTTCTTGACCGGGCCTGCGGCAACGCCCGGCGGCGCAGATCAGCCAATACGCAGGCGACGACCCTTGCCGGCCGGCACGACCCGGCCGCCCTCCCCGGCCCCGGACGCATAGTCCGGGTGCCCCAACTCGGCGTTTGCCAGCCGTTTACCGAGTTCCACACCGGGCTGGTCGAGCGGGTTCACCCGATAGAGCGCGCCGGCAATGGTCGTCGCCTGCATAAGCCACATCATCAGACCACCCACGTGCCAGGCGTCGGCCGCGCCCACGGTCATCGTCATGGACGGACGGCCGGCCCGGGCCAGCGCGCTGGCCGTGGCCCGGCACTCGATGTCGAGCAGTTCGCCAAGCGAGTGGCCCCCAAGGAAAGCCAGCGCGGGCTCCCCCGCCTCGAGCCGGGGAATCTCCACGTCGTCCGCCGCCGAATCGACGCGCACGAACGTGACCGTCTTGTCGGCCGGACCCTCCATGAACAGTTGCACCTGGCTGTGCTGGTCGGTGGCCCCAACGCTGGCAATGGGCGTGGGGCCCACGTGCAAGCCGTCGGCGTCGATCTTGCCCAGCGACTCGGCCCAGAGCTGCACGAACCACGGCGCCAGGTCGCGCAGGGCATCGCTGTACGGCATCATCACGTGCTGGCCCTGCCCGGCGTGCGTATGGGCGCGCCACTGCAGCGTGGCAAAGAGCCCCGCCGCATTCGTGGCCAGTTCCGCACCCATCGTCGCGTCGCGCACTACCAGCGCTCCGGCGCACAACGCTTCCACGTCGATGCCGCAGAGCGCCGCAGCGAGCGTGCCCACCGGCGAGAGCACACTGAAGCGTCCGCCCACGTTGGGCGGCACCTCGAACGCCGGGATGCCGTCGCGGCGGGCGATTGCCCGCAGGGCGCCCTTGGCCGGGTCGGTGACGAAGACGAGATGTGCGGCGGCATCGAGCCCCGCCTGCGCCAGGCGCTCGCGCACGATGAGGTACTGGGCCAGCGTCTCGATGGTGCCGCCCGACTTGGAGATCACCACGAAGATCGTGCGCGGCAGCGCCACCACTGACAGCACGCCGGCAATCGTCCGCGGATCGACGTTGTCGAGCACGTGCAACCGCGCGCGGCCGCCGCGCTGCTCGAGCGTTCGCGCATTCCACGCCGGGGGAAGCAGCGCGGTACGCAGCGCCATCGCGCCCAGCGACGAGCCCCCGATGCCGAGGACGACCACGTCGTCGTACTGCCCGCGTAACCGGCCCGCAAAGTCGATCACCCGCGTGCGCTCGGCGCGCTGGGCCTCGAGTTCGCGGTATCCGTACACCCCGGTGGCTGCTGTCGCCACGACACTGGCGTGCGCGACGCGAAATCGCTCGTCCAGCGCGTCCCACTCGGCGTCGCGTACGCCCGCCACCACCGGTTCGGTCATCGAAGTCACGTCGAGCGTGAAGGCCATCAGCACTCCACCACGAGGCCATCAAAGGCCGGTTGAATGTCCGGCGGCAATTCCGCCGAAAGCGCGGCATGAAAGTTGTCGTGCGTCAGGTGCGTCAGCCACGTCTGCCTTGCCCCGACCTGGCGCGCTACATCCACCGCTTCGCCAAGGCTCAGGTGCGTCGGGTGCGGCGTGCGGAACAGCGCATTGATCACCAGCACCTCGGCGCCCCGCATCGCGGCGTAGGCCGCGTCGGGAATGGTCTTGGCGTCGGTGATGTAGGCCAACGGGCCAATGCGATACCCAAAGACGCGCCAGCGTCCGTGCGGCACTTCGACGGGCGTCACCGTGGCGTCGCCGATGCGCACCGGCACCCACGGCTCGAGCACCGTCGCCGTGCCCTCAGGCTTGTGCGTGCCCGGCAGCGCACGCACCGTTTCGTCAAAGACGTACGGGAACCGACGCGCGAGCGCCTGCAGCGTCTCGGCGGGTCCGTAGATGGGGAGCGCCCCTTCGCGCCGCACCGAGATGGCGCGAATGTCGTCGAGCCCCTGCGTGTGGTCGGCGTGATCGTGGGTGAAGAGCACGGCGTCCACGTCGTCGATGCCGGCCGCGATGAGCTGCAGGCGCAGCTCGGGGGGCGTGTCGATGAGCAGCCGCGTCTGCGCCACCTCCACCACGACGCCCACACGGGTGCGCTTGTCGCGCGCATCCTCGGACCGGCACACGGCACAGCCGCAGCCGATCACCGGGACGCCAAAACTCGTGCCGGTGCCGAGGAACGTGAGCTTCACACCGTCTCCACCTTCAGCATGTTCGTTGAGCCCGGAACGTCAAAAGGCACGCCCGCCGTGATGACCACGCGGTCACCCGGGTTGGCAATGCCCATTTCCACGACGATGCGGCGCGCGGCGGCGGCCATCTGGTCGTACGAGTCGGCGTGCGGCACCAGCACCGGCATCACGCCCCACACGAGCGCGAGCTGGCGGTACGTACGCGCCTGGTCGGTCAGCACGACGATCGGCACGTCGGGGCGGCGCCCGGCTACGATGCGCGAGCTGAACCCCGACTTGGTGAAGACGATGACGGCCACCGCGCCCAGCAGGCGCACGGCGGTGACGGTGGCGCCGGCAATGGTCTCTTCGACCCCCGCCTGCCCCGGCTCCACGCGGTCGGCGCCCACCCCGCGCGGCACGGGATGCCGCTCGGCCTCGCGCGCGATGCGCCCCATCGCCTCGACGGCGAGGAGCGGATGTGCGCCGGCGGCCGTTTCGGCAGAGAGCATCACCGCATCGGTGCCGTCAAAGATGGCGTTGGCCACGTCGCTCGCCTCGGCGCGCGTTGGACGCGGGTTGCCGATCATTGATTCGAGCATCTGCGTGGCCGTGATGACCGGGCGCCCGTAGCGGTTGGCCAGCGCGATGATGCGTTTCTGCGCGATGGGCACTTCCTCGAACGGCAGCTCGACGCCGAGGTCGCCGCGGGCGACCATGACCGCGTCGGAGACCTTGAGAATTTCCTCGATGTCGGCGAGCGCCGAGTCCTTCTCGATCTTGGCGATCAGCAGCATGCCGGCGGGCACGAGGGCGCGCAGTGCGTCGATATCCTGCGGCCGGCGAACGAACGACAAGGCCAGATAGTCGAGGTCCTGGGCGATGGCGAACCCGATGTCCTCGCGGTCCTTTTCCGTGAGCGCCGGGGCCGACACCTGCACGCCGGGGAGGTTCATCCCCTTGTGCGACTTGAGCAGGCCCCCGTGCACGACCCTGGCGCGTACGCGGTCGCCTGCAATCTCCAGCACCTCGAGCTCGAGCAAGCCGTCGTCGAGCAGGATGCGCGCGCCGACGGTGACGTCGGAGCTCAGGGCGTCGTACGTCACCGGCAGTTCGCCGGCACGCACCACGCTCTCGTGCGCAAGCACGAGTTCGGCCCCGTCTTCGAGCGTGACGGGGGCGTCGAGATGTCCCACGCGAATGCGCGGGCCCTGCAAGTCGCCGAGGATGGCGACCGGCCGGCCCAGCTCGGTGGCGATGCGCCGGATGTCGGCAATTCGCGAGGCGTGCTCGCCGTGCGTGCCGTGCGAGAAGTTGATGCGCGCGACGTCGAGGCCGGCGACCATCAGGGCCCGGAGCATCTCCGGCGACGCGGAGGACGGCCCGATGGTGCAAACCACCTTGGTGCGAGACCGCGTGAATGGCATGACGCGGCCCCCGGTCAACGGACGGCCGCGACAGGGCGGCCGAGCGTCGTGGCCTTGTGCTCGAGGCCGGCGAGCAGCGTGTCAAACGCCTTCTGGAACGAGGCAAGGCCCTCCCCCAGCAACTGGTCGGTGACGTTGCGCACGGAAATGCCGGCCAACTCGATGGCGGCCAGATCCTGCGTGGCACCGGCGAGGTCAACATCGACCGACCGGCGCGTCTCGCCGTGGTCGCGGAACGACTCGAGCGTGGCCGGCGGCAGCGTATTCACCGTCTGCGGGCCGACGAGTTCCTCGACGTAGATCACGTCGCGATACGACGGGTTCTTGGTGGAAGTGCTGGCCCACAGCGGGCGTTGCACCTGCGCCCCCTTGGCGGTGAGCGCGGCCCAACGGGGCCCGCTGAAGCACTCGGTGAAGAGCCGATAGGCAAGCTTGGCGTTGGCCACGGCGGCCTTGCCCTTCAATGCGGTTGCGCGGGCCGCGTCGAGCGTGCCCGCTGCCACCTGTGCGTCGAGCCGCTTGTCGATTTCGCTGTCCACGCGGCTCACGAAGAACGACGCCACGCTGGCCACGTGCGCGAGCGGCGCACCGGCGGCGGCGCGCGCCTCGAGGCCGGCGAGGTACGACTCAATGACGCGCGCGTGGGCCTCGACGGCAAAGAGCAGCGTGACGTTGACGTTGATGCCGTCGGCGATCAACTGGCGCAGCGCCAGGCAGCCGGCATCGGTGCCCGGCACCTTGATCATCACGTTGGGGCGGTCAACCAGCGTCCAGAGATGCCGCGCCTCGCGCAGCGTGCCGGCCACGTCGTTGGCGACGTTGGGCGACACCTCGAGCGACACGTAGCCGTCCACGCCCTTCGTGCGGTCGTACACACCGCGGAACAGGTCGCAGGCGGCGCGCACGTCGGCGGCGGCCAGCTCCTCGAAGAGCTGCCAGGCCGTGCGCTCACCGTCGAGGCTCGCCACCTGCGCGTCGTACGCCGTACCCGACGCGAGGGCCTTCTCGAAGATGGCCGGATTGGAGGTCATGCCGGTGAGGACGTCGTCGCGAATGCGCCGGGCCAGCTCACCGTTGTGCAGCATGGGGCGATCGATATAGTCGAGCCAGAGGGACTGGCCGGCGTCGTGCAGGGCTTGCAGGCGCGGAGCGGACATGGCGTGGAATGGGCTGAAAAAGTGAAGGGGGCGGCAACCGCCGCCCCCTTCAATCTATCTACTTGGCCGCCCAGTTGGTGGAGAGTTCCAGCTTCCCCCACGTGATGGTCAGCGTCCCCTTGGGTGTCTGGTCGGCGGCCGGGGCGAGGGCGATCTGCAGCGACTCCCGCGTCTCGGTCAGCGTGCGCGACGCCAGCGGCACGCGCGCCAGGTCCTGCGCCACGAGATACTCGGTGCCCCACTGCCCCGTGTTCTTGTTGATGATCAACAGGTAGCCGGCGGCCGTGCGCATGGAATACAGCGAGTACGCGCCCTTGGGAACCGACGCGTCGCCGATCATCAGGTCCACGTCGGTAGTCAGCGTCGTCGAGGTGTTGGCGCCGGTGCGCCAGACGGTCTCGACTTTGGCGAGCTCAGCCGGCACTTCACGGCCACGCGCGTGCGGCTGGCCATAGTCGATCTTGATGACCAGCGCCTTGGGCGCCGGCTTGCCGGCTTCACGCGGGAGGTTGAGTGCGACTTCGGTCGTGGCGCGGCCGCTCAGGGCGGCCTTCAACGGAGCCTGGGCGGAGATTGCGACGGGGGCGAGGAGGGCGAGGGCAAGCAATTTCATGGAAGACTCCGTGGGGTGAAGGGCATAACGAAGCTGTGGGCTGTACGCGGTACGTTCTACGCCGTCAGTTCGGACGGGGGGAGGGACTCTACAAAGATAGCGCCATCAGGTGATCATCCTCGACCACTCCATCGAATACGTAATGGTGGCGGCCGACGATTCGGAAGCCTGCCTTTAGATAGAAGCGTACGGCCCGTGGGTTCTGTTCCCACACGCCCAGCCAGGCCACATCGTGGCCGTTCGCGCGGGCGGCGGCGAGCGTGACCGACATCAGCGGCGCGGCAATTCCCTGCCCGTGCCACTCGTGGGCTACATAGAACCGTTCGACCTCGACCGGCCGGTCCATTGGCAGCTCCGGCGGGCCGTAGCCGCCACGCAACATGGCGTAGG
The DNA here is from genome assembly GCA_964355025.1 of uncultured Gemmatimonas sp. Taxonomy (GTDB): domain Bacteria; phylum Gemmatimonadota; class Gemmatimonadetes; order Gemmatimonadales; family Gemmatimonadaceae; genus PNKL01. Next base: position 8,202 of record CAYHCW010000020.1, read on the forward strand.
CAATCCACGCATCCTGCTGAACGACGGCCAGCACCGTGCGCGCCGGGTCGGCCAGCTCGTCGCCGAGTCGCTGGTCGTTCAGTCGCTCGGCCACGTGGCGCGCCATGCGCTCGGGGGTATGAAATGCCTCGTACGTGGCGACAAAGGTCCGTCGGCTGAACTCGCAGAAGGACGCCAGGTCGGCGATGGTCGCACGATGCAGCGAGAGGCCCGGGGGGAAACCGTTCATGCCCGAATGCTCTTCAGGCAGTCGCGGTTGCGCAACCCGGCAGGCAAATTGCGGCGTGCATCACTGTCGCCGGGTCCCGTTCCGCTGCGGAGGAAACACGTGAGCCTCGAACTCCTGCGTGATCCGTCCGCGCTGGAAGCGTACGTGCGAGACGTCTCGGGCCTGCGCAACGTGCCCGCGGCCGTGTCGCGCCCCGACACGCGCGACGAGGTCGTGGAACTGCTCCGGCAGGCCGCTGCGGAGGGACTGTGCGTCACGGCGGCCGGCGCGCAGACGAGCACCACCGGCGCCTCGGTGGCCAGCCGCGACTGGCTGCTCTCGCTGCGCCCGATGGCGCGCGTCATTGACATCGACCCGGTGCGCCGGGTCGCGCGCGTGGAGCCGGGCGTGCTCATCGGCGACCTGCAGCGTGCCTGCGCGCCGCACGGGTTGTTCTTCGCCCCCGACCCGACGAGCGAGGAAGAGTGCACCGTCGGTGGCGCCATCGCGTGCAACGCCTCGGGGCCGCGCACCCTGCGCTACGGCGCCACTCGCGCGCACGTACGGGCGCTCACGGTCGCGCTGGCCGACGGTTCCCTCTACGAAGCGCGCCGCTCGCTCGTGGAAAAGAACACCGCGGGGTACCTCTCCGCGCACGACCCGGTGGACTGGTTCGTGGGCAGCGAGGGAACGCTGGGCGTGGTCGTTGAGGCTGAAGTCGCGCTCCTGCCCGTGCCGCCGCGTGTGCTCGGACTCGGCATTCCGTTCCCCAGCGAATCCGAGGCGCTCGGGTTCATCGTGGCGGCGCGCCAGTCGCCCGTTGTGAGCCCGCGCTGCCTGGAGTTCTTCGACGCCGAATCATTTGGCATCGTGCGGCAGGCGATGGACGACGTGGCGTGGGCACCGTACGCGCAGGCCATGGTGTACACCGAGGAAGCGGGCGACCGCGAACCCCCACTCGACGCCTGGCTCGCCCTCGCCGAAACGCACGGCGCGTACGACGCCGACGTGCGCGCCTTCGACGGCGAGCACGCGCTGCGCGAGGCACGCCGCTTGCGGCACGCCGCGCCGGCGGCGATGCACGAGCGAGCCGCGCCTTTTCTGGACCAGGGTGGCCGGCGCATGAGCACCGACTGGGCCGTGCCGTACCCATTGGCCGCCGCCGCGCTCGCCAAGGCGCGCCGCATCACCGCCGCGCACGGCCTGCCTGACGGCGTCACCTACGGGCACCTCGGCAATGGGCACCCGCACCAGAACTTCATTGCGCGTGACCCCGCCGAGGTGCAGAGGATAGAGAACGCACTGCAGGAGACACTGCGCGCCGTCATCGCGATGGGCGGCACGGTGGCGGCGGAGCACGGCATCGGCAAGGTGAAGCGCAAGTGGCTGGGGTTGCAGCTCGACGCGCGCCAACTGGCCGTGATGCGCGCACTCAAGCGCGAGTTCGACCCCGAGGGGCGCATGGCGCCCGGGAACATCCTGTGAGGCGCTATGCCTCGGTGGTGCTCGACGCCGATTCGACCATCGCCGGCATCGAGGGCATCGACTGGCTGGCCGCACGGCATGGCGCCGAGATGCAGCGCGCGGTGGAGTCGCTCACCACGCAGGCCATGAACGGCGAGGTGCCGCTCGAGTCGGTGTACGACCGGCGGCTGGCCGTCATCGGCGCCAACGCGGACGACCTGCAGGCGTTGTCGGCAGCGTACGAAGCCGCCGTCGCGCCGGGAGCGGCCGATGCCATCGCCGCGCTACACGCAGCGGGCGTGACCGTGCACGTCGTCAGCGGCGGGCTCCGCCCCGCCCTGCTGCCGATGACGCGCGCGCTCGGCATCGACGATGCGCGCGTGCATGCGGTGGATCCGGTGGCCGACGACTCGGGCCGATTCACCCACGCCGCGCCGTCACCGCTCACGACGCAGAGCGGCAAGCAGGCCATCATCGCCGCGCTCTCGCTGCCGCGGCCGATACTCGGCGTCGGCGACGGCGCCACCGACCTGGCGATGCGTCCAGTGGTCGATGCCTTTGCCGCGTATGTCGGCTTCGTGCGCCGCGACGCCGTGGTGGCCGGTGCCACGCTCGTGCTCGATTCCTTTGCCGCGCTCGTTGCCCACGTCCTGTCGGCTTGACCTCTCCCGAGGCCGGCACACCGCGGAGGCCGACGGCGTCGTGGAAACCGAAAAGAGAGTGCGCGCGTTGAGGACGGGATCGCCCCACGGCTACTCGACACTCGCCGCGCGCCTCCGGCGCCGTTCCCAGCAGCGTCGCTCGTGAAGCCCTAACTTTGGACACCGTGACCGCACCCACCGCCCGCCCCCACGACCTGCTGCCGATGCGCCTCGTCTCCGAGCGCACGGGCCTCTCGGCGGACGTGCTGCGCGCGTGGGAACGTCGCTATGGCGTGGTGACCCCGGAGCGCTCGCCGGGCGGACAGCGCTGGTATACCGAGGCCGACGTGCAGCGGCTGCGCCTGCTCGCCCGCGCGGTCGAGGCGGGCCGCAGCATCTCCACCGTGGCCGCGCTCAGCGCCGAGGCGCTGGCAAATGTGGTGCGCGCCGAAGAAGCGTCGATTCTCGCGCGCGGCACGCGCTACGCGCTCGCGGGCCAGCCCTTTCTGGCCGAGGCACTGGGCGCCGTCGAGACGCTGGATGGCTCGGCACTTGAGGCCACGCTGCGCCAGGCGACGCTGCGGCTCAACATCGACGAACTGCTGGACGGCGTGATCTCCCCGCTCGCGCGGACGGTCGGCGACCGCTGGCACTCCGGGCAGCTGTCACCCGCCCACGAGCATCTCACCACGGCCGTCATTCGCCGGCTGCTGGGCTGGCTCACCGAGCAGTACGCGCCGGCGGCCGACGCGCCGGCACTGCTCGTCACGACGCCGGCCGGTCAGCTGCACGAGCTGGGTGCGTCGCTGGCGGCGGAGGCGGCCGCCGCGGCCGGGTGGCGTGTGGTGTACCTCGGTCCGAACCTGCCGGCGCTCGACATCGCCTCGGCGTGCCAGACGTCTGGTGCGCGCGCCGTCGGACTCAGCATCGTCTTTCCCGATGACGACCCGCTGATGGACGGCGAGTTGCGCGCGTTGCGCGCCGCGCTCGGAGACGATGTGCACATTGTCGCCGGTGGCGGCGCCGTGGCCGCGTACCGCCCGTCGCTCGACGGCATCGGCGCGACGATGGTCACGGATCTTCCGTCGCTCCGGGCCTGGCTGGGTTCCACCGCCGCGGGCTGGGGCAGTTCGACCGGACACTGATGGCGACCGTTCGCTCCTGAACACCCCGCGTACTTTCGCTGCGCGGCGGGCTTGTTTGGTGACAATGCCTCGGCGCCGAGCGCGCAGGTTGCGGGATGCCGAGTTGCAATTTCCCCTCCGCCGAGCGTACGCTATGGGCATGCCCGCCACATCCAGCCAGTACTGGTTGCCTGCCGACCTCGAGCAGATACAAGAAGAGGCCGGCTGCAAGTACGAGTGCATCGACGGGGAGTTGCTGGTGACGCCAGCACCGCGGATGGTGCATGTGGCGGCCCTTGCGGCGCTGAGCTTCCCCATCGAACGGCTCCTGACCTCTTGGGGCAGTGTGCGTCGCGTGATCACATCCAGGGCGGATCTCCTTCTCGAACCCACTGCGGTCGTGGAACCGGACCTGTTCGTGCTGCGCGCACCGGCCACCGCGAAGACGCGTCTCGACGACCCGTCATGCGTCGTTCTCATCGCGGAGGTACTCTCACCGAGAACGGCGAAGCGCGACCGCGGCATCAAGCGCCTCTTCTATCAGCGCGCGGGCGTGCCCGAATACTGGATCGTGGACCTTCGGGCGCGGCTCATCGAGCGCTGGACGCCGTCGGACGAGCGGCCGGAGATCCTGCGCGCGCAACTGGTGTGGCGCGATCCGGTGACCGATGCCGAGCTGGTGCTCGACGTCGAACGGTTTTTCGCCGACGTCTGGGGGGACGAGACGCCGGCGGAGTAAACGCGACGTGCGGCGCGCGCCCGCCTGGGCGCGCACGCACGCCCTACATCTTCGGTCCGCGGTCCATCTCGTCGATGGTCTTTGTGCTCGGCTTGCGCGTCTTCTGCAGGCGCGCCGCGACCTTTTCGTTGTCGGCCAGCACGCGCATGATGTTGCCGCTCGCGACCTTGCGCAGCTCGTCGTCGGTCCAGCCGCGGCGCGCCAGCTCGGCGAGCAGGTCGGGGTACGTGGAGACGTCCTCGAGCCCCTGAATGTGCTCACCGCCGGTGCCGTCGAAGTCACCGCCGATGCCCACGTGGTCGACACCGGCGACCTTCCTGATGTGGTCGAAGTGGTCGGCCACGTCCTTGAGCGTCACGATCGGCTCCGGGTTCGCCTGCTCCCATGCCACCATGGCCGCGTGCAGGCGCGCGGTGTCACCGCCGAAGCCCGTGGCGAGTTCCCGACGGTGCGCGGCGGCCGCGTTTCGCCAGTCGAGGTTCTTCTGCGACACGAACTCGCGGACGAACGTCACCATCACGACGCCGTTGTTCTTCTTGACGCGCACCAGGATCGAGTCCGGCACGTCGCGCCGGTGGTCGGAGAGTGCGCGCGCCGAGGAGTGCGAGAACATCACCGGCGACTCCGTGATGTCCAGCACGTTGCTCATCACCGCCGGCGACACGTGCGAGAGATCCACGATCATCCCCATCCGGTTCATCTCGCGGATGACTTCCTTGCCGAACGGCGTCAGCCCGCCGTGCGTCTGCTTGTCCAGTGCCGCATCGGCCCAGTCGAGGGTGACGTTGTGCGTGAGCGTCAGGTAGCGCGCGCCGAGTTCGTAATAGATGCGCAGCGCGCCGAGCGAGTTCTCGATGGCGTGGCCGCCCTCGAGGCCGAGGAACGACGGGAACTTCCCTGCCGCGATGGCGCGCTTCGCATCGGCGGACGTCTTGGCGAATACCATCCGGTCGGAGTACTTGGCGATCATCCGGCGCGTGATGTCGAACTGTTCCAGCTGGATGCGGGCGTAGCCGGAGTCCTTCACTTCGCCGGGGATGTAGATGGACCAGAACTGGCCACCGAGGCCGCCTTTCTTCATGCGGGCGAGGTCGGTGTCCTGCTTCTTGAGGTCGGTGCGCAGGTCGAAGTGCTCGACGTCGCGCGGCCTCTCCTTGTTCTCGCGGATCTCCCACGGCACGTCGTTGTGGCCGTCGATGATCGGAGTGATGGCAAGGAGTTTCTTGACGCGCGCGAGGTACGGATCGGGGGCCTGCGCCCGGGCGGGGACGGCGATGGCGATCAGCGCGAA
>CAYHCW010000021.1:0-10447 GCA_964355025.1 uncultured Gemmatimonas sp.
TGGCCGCTGTTCGGCATCGCCAACCAGCTGCTTGCTGCCGTGGCGCTGTGCGTCGGCACCACCATCATCATCAAGATGGGGAAGGCGCGCTACGCGTGGATGACGCTGCTGCCGCTGGCGTGGATTTGCATCGTGACGATGACGGCAGGCGCGACCAAGGTCTGGTCGAGCGACCCCAAGCTCGGGTTCCTGGCGCACGCGCGGTTCCTGACCGACAAGCTCGCTGCGGGCACGATGCCCGCCGGCGCGAAGAGCGCGGCTGACGTGGCACGGATGGTCTTCAACGACCGGCTCGACGCGGGGGTGGCGCTGTTCTTCATGGCCGCGGTGGTGGTGATCCTCGCGGCATCGATGCACGAGTGGTGGCTCGTGTGGCGCGGCAGGGGGACGGCGTCGAGTGAAGTTCCGTTTGTGGCGCGGGCTGCGGCTTAGAAAGGAAGCTGCAGGCTCTACGCTGTACGCCATAAGCCGTCCGCGTACGTCGGATGGCGTAAAACGTACAGCGTACGGCGTACAGCTTCTTTTGCAGTTCATGACACCGCCGCCAGCAGGTCGCCGAGAACCGCACTCGCCGTCGCCTCCCCGCCCGCCCCCCGTCCCTGCAGCCGCAGCACCCCCAGCGAGTCGCTGTCGATGTGCACGGCGTTCTCCTCGTCGCGCACGCGCGCGAACTCGTGGTCCTTCGGCACGATCACCGGCCGCACCCACGCGCGCACGGTCTCGACGGTGCCGTCGCGGTCGCTGCGTACGGCGCCCGCGAGATACTTGAGTACTCCCTGACGTGCCGCCGCCTCACGCGCCAGCGGCTCCGGGTTGGCCGGCAGTGCTTCGACATCCACGCGCAGCGCGGACGGATCGACCCCCCAGGCCAGCCACGCCAGAATGCGGATCTTGTCGGCCGCATCCAGTCCCTGCAGGTCACGCGATGGATCGGCTTCGGCAAACCCCTTCGCCTGGGCGTCCGCGAGCGCGTCGGCAAAGCTTGCACCCCCGGCCAGCTGCGTGAGCAGATAGTTGGTGGTTCCGTTCAGGATACCGGTGATAGTCCGCACACCGTGCCCGCCCAGCGCGCCGCGCAGCGTGCGCACCACCGGAATGCCGCCACCTACCGCCGCCTCGAAGTGCAGACCGGCCCGTCGCGAGGCAGCCAGCCGCTGCAAGGCGGGTCCGTGTGCCGCGATGAGTTCCTTGTTGGCAGTCACGACGTGGCGTCCCTGCGCCAGCGCGCCGCGCACGATGCGCCCGGCCGGTTCGAGGCCGCCAATCACCTCCACCACGACGTCCGCGTCGGTCAGCAGCAGCTCGTCCGCAGTCGTCGTGAGCACCGGGCGAGGCCACTGCACCGCGCGCGTCTTTAGCGCATCACGGACGAGCACGCGCACGAACTCGAACCGGATGCCGTATCGGCGAGCAAACCAGTCCTGCTGCTGCCGCACCAGCGCGACCAGCGATGAACCCACGGTGCCGCAGCCGGCGAGTGCCACCCGCACGTGGCGAATGCCGCGGCCGGCCGCACGCGGACGCGCGTGCGCCGGCGCGCGATTGATCAGCGTCGTCATGCCACATCCCTCGCACCGTTGGCGCGCGCACCAGCAGCCAGCGCCTCGCGCAATATGTCGCCCACCTGGTCGTGTTCGAGCAGGAACGCGTCGTGTCCATGAATGGACGTGATCTCCCGGTACTCGGCGCCGGCCTGCGCCGCCCACTGTTGCACGACGTCGGCGGAGTACAGCTGGTCGCCCGGAATGCCCACGGCGAAAATGGCGCCTTGCTGCGCGCGCAGCGCGCGCAGCGCCCGGGCCACCCCGCCACGCGAACGCCCGATGTCGTGTGCGTCCATGGCATCCAGCAGCGTGCGATAGCTCGCGGCGTCAAACCGCGCGGCCAGCTTGTCACCGTGGTGCGCCAGGTAGCCCGCCACGCGAAAGCGGCCGTCGGGTTCCACCAAGCGCCCAAACCGCGCCTCGAACTCGCGCTCGGTCCGGAACGCAATCATCGCGATCTGCCGGGCAAGTGCGACGCCCGCATCGCCCGCCGCATCGAGACACGCGCGCTGTACGGCATTCCACGCAATCGCGTGCGCCGTGTGCGCGGCCGGCGCGGCCAGCACCACCGTGGCGCGCGTGCGCCCGGAAGACAGTGCCGCCCACTCGAGCGCCACCATGCCGCCGAGCGAGCCGCCGGTGACGAGTGCCACTTCGCTCACGCCGAGTGCATCCACCAGCCGCGCGGCGAACCGCGCCTGGTCGCGCGGTGTGACGGCAGGAAACCGATCATCCGGATGATCGGATGGTCCCGTGGTGCCGTAGCACGAGCCGAGGAGGTTGGGCGCGAGCACGGCGTAACGATTCGTGTCGAGTGCGAGCCCCGGGCCCACCACGCCCTTCCACCACTCACCGGCCGCGTCGGCCGACCCGGTGAGCGCATGAAAGACCAGCACCAGATTGTCGCGCTGCGCATTGAGCACGCCGTCGAGATGATACGCCTGTCGCACCTCGTGCAGAACGTCGCCCGACTCGAGCGTGAACTCGGGCAGGCTCAGGACTTTCAGCGCGCGGACGGCGGTGCTTTCTCCGCCTCCCCAACCGGCGGCGGTCACGCCACCGCCCCCGCGCCCTGGCGCAGCGCCTGGTCGAGGTCGCGCAGCAGGTCCTCCACGTCCTCGATGCCCACCGACAACCGCACGAGGTCCGCCGTGACGCCCGCCAACGCGCGCTCGGCGTCGGACAGCTGCTCATGCGTCGTCGATGCCGGGTGAATGATCAGGCTCTTCGCATCACCGACATTCGCCAGCAGGGAGAACAGCTTCGTCGCCGAGGCCACGCGCTGCGCCGCCTCGGCGCCGCCGCGCACGCCGAAGGTGAGCACGCCGCCGAAGCCGCCCTGCAGGTACCGCTTGGCGCGCGCATGCGTGGCGTGACTGGCGAGCCCCGGATAGTTGACCCACGTCACCAGCGCGTGGTCTTCGAGGAACCGCGCCACCCGCAGCGCGTTCTCGCTGTGACGTTCCATCCGCAGGTGCAGCGTCTCGAGTCCCTGCAGGAACAGGAAGGCGTTGAACGGCGACAACGCGGCGCCGATGTCACGCAGCAGCGTCACACGCAGGCGGATGGCGTACGCCACGTTCGCCCCGCCGAGGTCGCCAAACGACTCGGCGAACTTGAGGCCGTGGTAGGCGGCGTCGGGGTCCTGGTACAGTGCCTTGAAGCGTGGCGCGCTTCCCCAGTCGAAGGTGCCACCATCGACGACGATGCCGCCGATGGACGTGCCGTGACCGCCAATCCACTTGGTGGCCGAGTGCAGCACGATGTCGGCGCCGTGCTCGATGGGACGCGAGAGGATCGGCGTGGCAAAGGTGTTGTCAACGACGAGCGGCAGTCCCTCGGCGTGCGCGAGGTCGGCGAGGGCGCGAAAGTCGGGCACATCGAGCTTCGGGTTGCCCAGCGTTTCCACGTAGACCGCGCGCGTCGTGGCGTCTACCGCGCCGCGCACCGCGTCGAGATCGTGGATGTCGACGAAGCGCACCGTGATGCCGAGGCGCGGCAGCGTGTGCGCAAAGAGCGCCACCGTGCCGCCATACAGCGCATTGGAAGCGATGATCGAGTCGCCGGCCTGCGCGAGGTTGAGGATCGCCAGCGTCTGCGCCGCCTGGCCGCTGGCCGTCGCCACCGCGGCCACGCCTCCCTCCAGCGCGGCCACGCGCTTTTCGAAGACATCGGTGGTGGGGTTCATAATGCGCGTGTAGATGTTGCCGAACTTGCGCAGGGCAAAGAGGTCGGCGGCGTGCTCCGAATTGTCGAAGACGTACGACGTGGTGGCGTAAATGGGCACGGCGCGTGCGTTGGTGGCGGGGTCGGGCTGTTCCTGCGCGGCGTGGACGGCACGGGTGCCGAGCCCGAGGGCGGGCGTGTCGGAAATGGTCTCGTGGGCGGTGGTGGTCATGGCCTGGCTCCTGTATGGGGGCGTGGTGCGGGGGAACAACAAAAAGGCCCTCTCCCGTTGTGGGAGAGAGCCGGATGAGCACAGCGACGCGTGGTCGCTTATCTCGCTGGTGGCGCAGGTGCGCGCGCAACCGCCCGGCCGGCTCTCCCGAGGGAAAAGCGGCACATGCTCATGGAGCGGCACATGCAGGCGGAGATTGGTGTGGGCATGGAGATTGGGTGGGAAAGGAAGCTGTACGCTCTACGCCGTACGTTGTAAGTCGTACGTCTGTAGTTCTCTGTAGTATTCTGTAGCTCTCTGTAGTTCTCTACAAAAAAAACTCCCCGCGGGAATGACTGGCCGCGAGGCATGAGCGCTTTTTAGCTCTTGTTTAACGAGGCAGCAATACGCGGCAAATGACCTCGGGGCCCTTCGATTGTGAGCGAATGAGTAGTGACGCCCTGTCGTCAAGTCAAGGGGAGCCCAGCAGAGTGCGCGTCCATTTCGTAGAATTGCAGCACATTCCCCTCTCGGCGTGAGTCAGCATCCCATGCGACGCATAATCCCCGCACTCCTCCTCCTCACCGCGCCCCTCACCGCGGCGGCCCAGCGCTTCGACTTCAGCATCGCCAACATGATGCGCGGCCCGGAGCTCTACGGACGTGAGCCGGCCAATGTGCGATGGACCCCGGACGGCCAGTGGATCTACTTCCAGTGGCTCAGCGCCGGCAGCGAATGGCGCGAGACGCTCAAGCCGTATCGCGTGCGCGCCCAGGCCGCAGCGACGCCCGAACGCCTCACCGCCGCACAGATGGACTCGGTGGCGCCGCTCATCGCCGACGGCGCGCTCTCCGGCGATCGCGCGCGCCGCGTCGTCAGCGTGCGCGGCGACCTCTACATCGTGGACCTCAAGAAGTCGGCCGTGCGTCGCCTCACCGAGACGTTGGCCAACGAGTCGAACCCGCGCTTCTCGCCCGACGGCCAGCGCGTCCTCTTCGTGCGCGACGGCAATGCCTGGTCGGTGGATCTCGCCTCGGGCCTCGTGCGCCAGCTCACCGACCTCCGTGCCGCCGATGCGGCACCAAGCGGCAGCCCACGCGCCGGCGACACCCGTGCCGACCAGACCCGCAATGCCACCACGCAGCGCGGCGCCCTGCAGCGCGACCAGCGCGAACTCTTCGCCGCAGTCCGCGACCAGGCGGCAGCCGACTCCACCCGCCGCGCCGAGTCCGCCGCGCGCGATTCGCTCGGCATCAAGCCCGTCACGCTGGCCCCCGGCGAGCGGTTCGCCCAGCTCTCGGTGAGCCCGGCCGGCAACGCCATCCTCTTCACCACCACCACGGCCGCCGCCGACGCCCGCAATGGCATCGTGCCCAACTACGTGACGTCGTCGGGCTACACCGAGGACATTCCCAACCGCACCAAGGTGGGCGACGCGCAGCCGCGCACACGACTCGGCTTCCAGTCGCTGCCGCGCGGCGACGTGAAGTGGCTGCGCTCCATCGACGCCGACTCGCTGATTGCCAACTCGCAGGTGCTCGCCTGGAACGATGCCGGCACCACGGCACTCATCAGCGGCTCGAGCAGCAACTTCAAGACGCGCCAGCTCTCCGTCGTCGATGCCTCATCGGGCGTGCTCAAGCGCGTCGCCGTGATGACCGACTCCGCGTGGGTCGGCGGGCCGTGCTCGTTTGGCTGCGCCGGCTTCTACGACAATGACCGCCGCGTCTACTTCGTTACCGAGGCCACGGGCTTCGCGCAGCTGTCGTCCATCGCCGTCGACGGCACCGACCAGCGAGCGCTCACCAGCGGACAATTCGAGGTGTACGACGTCGCGCTCTCGAACGACCGCAAGAGCTTCTACTTCCACTCAAGCGAGGTCTCGGCGTTCGACCGCGACCTCTACCGCATGCCGATCGCCGGCGGCGAACGCCAGAAGCTCACCGTTGGACAGGGCGGCCATCAGGCCGTGCTCTCGCCCGACGAGAAGCAACTCGCCGATGTGTATTCGACGACCACGCGATCGCCCGACCTCTTCCTCGCCGGCGCCTGCCCGCCTGGCGCGATGTGCAAGATGGCACCGGCGAGCCAGCTCACCGTGTCGCAGACCGCCGACTGGCTCGCCTTCAAGTGGATTGATCCGGCCATCGTGCACATTCCGGCGTCCGACGGTGCGCAGGTGCCGGCGCACATTTACCGGCCACAGGACATCGGCGCGCAGCCCAACGGGGCTGCCGTCATCTTCGTGCATGGCGCCGGCTACCTGCACAACGTGGGCCACTTCTGGAGTCAGTACCCGCGCGAGTTCATGTTCAACAACTACCTGGCGTCCAAGGGCTACGTCGTCCTCGACATCGACTACCGCGCCAGCGCCGGCTACGGCCGCGACTGGCGCACCGCCATCTACCGCTTCATGGGCGGGCGCGACTTGCAGGACCAGGTGGATGGCTCGAAGTACCTGACGAAGAACTTTGGCATCGACCCTGAGCGCATTGGCATGTACGGCGGTTCGTACGGCGGGTTCATGACGCTGATGGCGCTGTTCACGGAGCCGAAGTACTTCGGCAGCGGCGCCGCCCTGCGGTCGGTCACCGACTGGGCGCATTACAATCACGGATACACGGGCTCCATCCTCAACCTGCCGCAGAACGACACGCTGGCCTATCGCCGGTCCTCGCCCATCTTTCACGCGGAGGGACTCGAGGACCCGCTGCTGATGCTGCATGGCATGGTGGACACCAACGTGAACTTCCAGGACATCGTGCGTCTCACCGAGCGGCTCATCGAACTGGGCAAGACCGGCTGGGATCTCGCCGTCTACCCCGTGGAGGATCACGGTTTCGTGCGCCCCTCGAGCTGGACCGACGAGTACCGGCGCATCTTCGAGCTGTATGAGCGCACGATCGGTCCCAACGGCACAAAGGTCCGGCGTTGACGTCGCGCGGCCCGGAACCCGCTGGCGGGATGAGCCCTAGCGACTTGATGGGGCTCGCCCGGCGCGTCGCTCGGGTCATTCATCAGATCATCGGCGCCCCCGACTACGCCGCGTATCTCGCTCACGTCCAGGAACACCACCCCGAGCGCACGCCGCTTGGCGAACCGGAGTTCCTGCAGGATCGCCTCAGCGCGCGCTACTCGCGTCCCGGAAGCCGGTGCTGCTGACCGCTAGGCGTTGCGCTCGCGCGGAGGACGCACCGCCACCAGCGCCACGGACGCCAGCGCCGCGCTCGCCGCTCCAACCGTGAACGCGAACGCGCTGCCGCGCCAATCCCACAGCAAACCGAAAACCACAGACGCCGGCAGCACCGCTGCGCCAATGACCCCGTTGTACCAGCCAAAGGCGGTGCCGCGACGCGAGGCGGGCACGAGGTCCGCCACCAGCGCGCGCTCCACCGCTTCGGTGAGGCCGAAGAATAGTCCGTAGGCGATGAACAGCGCCCACGCATGCCACATCGAGCTCGCCAGCGCGAAGCCCAGATAGACGAGGGCGTACCACAACCAGCCGGCCGCAATCATCGTGCGGCGCCCCACACGATCCGACCACGCGCCGGCCGGAATGCTCGTCGCCGACTTCACCACGTGCAGCGCGGCCCACAGCAGGGGAATCGTCGCCGCACTCACCCCCAGTTGCGACGCGCGCAGCAGCAGGAACGCATCGGTGGAATTGCCGAGCGTGAAGAGCACCAGCACCGCGAGGTAGCGCCAGAAGGGCGCGCCGAGCGGAGCGTTGGACGTTGGCGGTTGGCCGTTGGCAGCAGTTGCAGCGCCAACCGCCAACCGCCCACCGCCAACCGCCGACGTCCTTCCACCGTCCTCCTTCAGCACGAAGACCACCACCACCATCGCCACCGCCGCCGGTACCGCCGCCAGCAGAAAGACGGTGCGCACGCTCACGCCCACCCACTGGAGCAGCACGAACGCGATCAGCGGCCCGATGAACGCGCCGGCGTGATCGGCCGCGCGCTGCACGCCGAACGCGCGACCTCGTTCATTCGCCGGCACCGCGTCGGCGATCATCGCGTCGCGCGGTGCGCCCCGAATGCCCTTCCCCACCCGGTCGCCCACGCGAATGGCGAGCACCTGCCACCCCGCGCTGGCAAAGGCGACCAGCGGTCGCAGCACGGACGCCAGTCCGTAGCCGAACACCACCAGCGGCTTCCGCCTCGGCATCCGGTCCGACCACCACCCGCTGGCCAGCTTCAGCAGCGACGCCACCGCATCGGCGGTCCCCTCAATGATGCCCACCCACGCCGCACTCACGCCCAGCGTCGCCGTGAGGAACGCCGGCAGCAACGGGTAGATCATCTCGCTGGATGCGTCGGTGAACAGGCTGACCGCCGAGAGCGCCTTCACCGTGCGCGGCAGCTTCGTGCGCTTCGTCGCGCGCGCGGCGTCCGCGGCCTCGCGCGCGCTCATGACGTGCTCCGCGACACACCGGCCGACGGCGTCATCACCTGCGCCGCGCCAGCGTGCGCCGTACCGGCACCGTGCTGGGCAGTGTATGCCGCCATCCACGCCTTGCCGAATGCGTCGGCGTCGCCATTCGTGACCAACGCCCACACGGCGCCGCCAAAACCGGCGCCAAATGCCGTCGCACCCGCGGCGCCCAGCCCGCGCGCGTGCTCCGCCAGCCAGCTGGTCTGCGGCACCTGGTTCTCCAGTGCATCCTCGGCCATCAGCTGCGAGTGCGACAGGAAGGCCCCGGCCGCGACGTCATCTCCGCGGGCAATGGCCTCCGCCAGGCCCGGCACGATGATCGTCGTTTCCTCGCGGAACTGCGCAAGCCGACGGCGCAGGTAAGGTGCGCTCGTCGATTCGCTGGCCGCGCGCTCCGCGAGCGCAAGCACGTGATCGTAGGCATCGGCTGCCGACGCCAGCGCGGCCGCCAGCGTCTCGTCGGTGCGCCCCGTCTCGGCATTCCACACCGTGACGAGCGCGCGTACCGAATCGGCGACGCGATTGTACGCTTGCCGCGCATTCCCCGTCTTGGTCGCCTTCACGCCGCTGTGTGCCACGACGATGCGCCAGTCGGCAGGCCACGCGACGCGCCGCAATACGCGCCCGGGCAGGTAGGCATACTCGCCCACCGTGCCGGCCTGCGACGCGCAGATGGCAATGTGATCCTGCGCGCCGCCACGGGTGCCCACGCCACTGTCGCCGGCAAACGGACCCCACGCCGCCCCACTCTCCACGGCAGCGCAGTACTGCGCGAATGCCAGTTCATCGGCCTGCACGGCCTGCCACGCGGGAGTCTCCCAGAGGCCGTTCGCGTCGAAGAGCGCCGTGGTGATCGACACGACGAGCGCGCTAGAGCTGCTCAGCCCCATCGACGGCGGAATCGTGCTGCCGATGGTCACGTCCACGCCCGTGCGCGCCAGGGGAAAATCGCGCGCCACCCGACGCGCCGCGGCAGCCAGGTACAGCGACCAGCGCGCCGCGACAGGCGCCGACGACGGCGCCAACGCGACCTCGGCGCGCGAGCGGCCGCGAAGATCGTGCACCCGTACCACGGGTTCGGTGAGCGCCTCGGCCTTGGCGTGCATCTGGAAGGGCGTCGCACAGGTCAGCGACCGGCCGCCCGCGTAGTCCGTGTGCTTTCCCACCAACTCCACGCGCCCGGGCACGTGGTAGTGCCAGGTCACGGTGACACCGTCACGCGCTGCAGGAAGTCCGCGATGGTCGCCACGTCGGCTCGTCGTGAGAGGTCGAGCACCCCCTCGTGCGCGTGCACCACCCGAAACGTCTCACCCAGCTCGCGCACGGCGATCATCACCGCCGCCTGCAGTTCCAGCTCGCCGCGCTCCGACGGCGTCACCCGCGCGCACGCCTCGAAGAACCGCGGCGTGAAGCTCCACAGGTTCATCGACACCCAGTGCTCGGCCTGCAGCACCAGCGGGTGATCGGCACGCGGCTTCTCCACGATGTCTCGCAAGGCCCCCGCCTCGTCGATGTCGAGCAGGGCAAACTGCATGAGGCGTTCGCGCTCGATGTTTCCCTCGCGCACCAGCGCCTCCCCTTCATACGCCACCAGGCCGGCCCCACCCAGCGCGCACAACGCGCGCATTGATGCCACCGGGTAGTAGTTGTCGGAGTTGAGCACGAGGAACGGCGCATCCTGCATCACGCCCTGCGCCGCACGCACGGCGTCGGCGGTGCCACGCGGCTCCTGCTGCACGGCCCAGTGCAGGCGCACGCGCGCCGGCGGCGACTCGCGCTCGTAGTAGGTCCGCATCGACGCGTGGTCCGGCGCCACCACCAGCGTCACGTCGACAACGCCGGCGTCGGCGAGGGCGGACAGCACGAAGTCGAGAAACGGTCGGCCCAGTGTGGGCATCATGCCCTTCTGCCCGGCGTCGGCGGCGCGCGCCTGCGCCTCGTCCAACGCCACGGCGGCCTCGGCTCGCCGCATCCGGGAGCCGAGGCCGCGTGCCAGGATCACTGCCTGCGTGGTGCGCATGTTCAGAACGTCAGCATCACTTGTCGTGGTCGGGCGTGACCTTCCAGAAGCCCTGCAGCACCTTCACCA
>CAYHCW010000021.1:10547-13491 GCA_964355025.1 uncultured Gemmatimonas sp.
CATCACTTGTCGTGGTCGGGCGTGACCTTCCAGAAGCCCTGCAGCACCTTCACCACACCATAGCCGCTGAGCACGAACACGACGCTGAACACCGCGCCCTGCGCATTGTTGCCGTACAGGAAGCTCCCCGAACCGAAGAGCGCCGAGTAGACGAAGGCGACGCCGAGCATCCACCCGAGCATGGCCTGCGGCAGCGAGTCGGGCGACGGCCCCACGCCGGCCAGCGCCTGCACGTGCTTCCACCCCGGCCCCGCCGGTCGGACGAGCTTGAAGAAGTTGACGAGCGTGGCGTCGTCCGTCTTTGGTCCGGCAAACGCCGCCGCGATCCACGCGACCGTGGTGACGCCGACCGTCGCGAGCAGCGAGACATGATCGGGAATCGGCGTCCCCATGCGGCGCACGATCTCGAACGTCACGGCCGTGAAGAACGACGCACCCATCGCCGCCACTTCGGCCCAGGCGTTCACACGCCACCAGTACCAGCGGAGCAGGTAGAGCAGGCCCGTGCCCGCGCCGATGGAGAGCAGGAGCGTGAAGCCGCGACTCGCCGTTTCGAGCACGAAGGTGAGCAGGGCGGCGAAGAGCATCAGCACCGCCGTCATCAGTCGCGCCACCAGCACGTAGTGCTTCTCGGTCGCCTCGGGCTTCACGAATCGACGGTAGAAATCGTGCACGAGGTACGACGTCCCCCAGTTCAGGTGCGTCGAGAGCGTGGACACGTACGCCGCCAGCATGCCGGCGATCATCAGGCCAAGGAAGCCGGCCGGCAGGAAGGTCAGCATGGCCGGGTACGCCATGTCGTGTCCGATCAAGCGCTTGTCGACGTACGGAAATGCGGTCCCTATGTCGCTGAGGTTCGGGAAGACGAGGATCGAGCACAGCGCGACGATGATCCACGGCCACGAGCGCAACGCGTAGTGCGCCACATTGAAGAACAGCGTCCCCACCAGAGCGTCTTTTTCGCTCTTCGATGCCAGCATGCGCTGGGCGATATAACTTCCGCCGCCCGGTTCGGCCCCTGGATACCAGACGGACCACCACTGCACCGTCAGCGGCAGGATGAGGACCGTCAGCGTCATCGTCCAGTCGTTGAAGTTCGGGAGCAGTGAGATGACGTGCGGGTCGAGCTTGGTGAACAGCCCGTGCAGTCCACCCACCTCCGGGCGCTGCAGCGCGAAGTAGGCCGCCGCGAACGAACCCGTCATCGCGATGCCGAACTGGATGAAATCGGTCACCAGCACGCCCCACAGTCCCGAGGTGGCGGCGAATGCGACGTTGAGCACCGCGCAGATGAGCAGCGTCTGCCACATCGGCCAGCCGAGCAGCATGTTGGCGATCTTGGCAGCGGCGAGGTTCACCGTCGCCATGATGACGATGTTGAAGAACAGGCCGAGGTAGATGGCGCGGAAGCCGCGGACGAACGTGGCGGCCTTGCCCGAGTAGCGGATCTCGTAGAACTCGAGGTCGGTGAGCACCCCCGACCGGCGCCACATCCGCGCATAGAACATCACCGTCATCATGCCGGTGAGCAGGAATGACCACCACACCCAATTATTCGCCACGCCCTTCTCGCGCACGAGGTTGGTGACGAGGTTCGGCGTGTCGGTGCTGAAGGTCGTCGCCACCATCGAAACGCCGATCAGCCACCACGGCGCGGAGCGGCCGGAGGTGAAGAACTCCGCCGTGCTCGAGCCCGCCCGCTTGGCCAGCAGGACGGCGGGGAGAAACGAGACCACGATCGAGATGAGGACGATCCACCAGTCGAGTGACGTGAGATGCATGAAATGGTTGGTAGTTGGTGGATGGTGGGCGGTCTGCCTACGCCTTCCAGTTGCCGCGCGTGAAATCCGGGAACTTCATCGGGGCGCTGCCCTTGGCCACGCTGATCTCACTTAACGGATACGGCGCGCTCCACGCCGCCGAATCGTACACGTCGATGTCGGGCACCAGCCCCTCGCGCAGGCACTGCACCAGGCGCCAGGCCATCACGAAATCCATGCCGCCGTGGCCGCCCTTGCGCGCCTGCTCGCCCAGCTGCGTCCAGAGCGGGTGTTCGAAGTCCTTCTTCCAGGCGTCGAGGTTGGTGTAGCGATCGCCGCCTGCCTGCCCCTCCACGAACATGCGCGCCGGGTAGTCCTCGAAGATCCCCTTCGTCCCCTGGATCGCATTGAGCCGCGAGTACGGACGCGGGTTCGACACGTCGTGCTGCAGCAGGATGGTGCGCCCCTTCGCGGTCTTGATGAGCGACGAGTTCAGGTCGCCCGTCACGTACTTCTCGCTCCACTTCGGGTTCGCCTTGTCCTTCACCGTCTCCTCCCGGTGGATCGAGAGCCCGCGCTCCTCGGTGCTCATCGACACCATGTACTCGAACTTGTCGCCCCGGTGAATGTCGAGGTACCAGGCCACCGGTCCCAGCCCGTGCGTCGGGTAGAGGTTGCCGTTGTTCTTCGTGTGGAACGCACGGCGCCACAGCCCCTCGTCGCGATCCTCGAACACGATCTCGCGCAGGTCGTGCAGGTACGCCGCCGCGCCATGCAGCGGCTCGCCCAGCACGCCGGCATGCACCATCCGGTTCACCAGCATCTCGTTGTAGCCGTAGTTGCAGTTCTCGAGCTGCAGGCAGTGGCGCCGCGACTTCTCGCTGGCATCCACCAGCGCCCACAGATCCTTCAGCGTCATCGCGAACGGGCACTCGCTCGACACGTGCTTTCCGGCCGCGAGGGCGGCGAGCATCACCGGCACGTGCCATTCCCACGGCGTGGCCGTGTGGATGAAGTCGATGTCGTCGCGTTGCACCAGCTGCTCGAAGCCGTGGTCGCCATCGGTGTACAGCGCGGGCATCGGCTGCCCGGCATCGGTCACCATCTTCGCGGCCTTCTGCGCCTACTCCGGCACGTTGTCGCACAGCGCCGTGATGCGTACGCCGGGGCAGCCGAGGAACTCG
>CAYHCW010000022.1:0-10924 GCA_964355025.1 uncultured Gemmatimonas sp.
TGGGGAAACAAGGAAGTGCAGGACCTCCTCGCCGGCGTCGACTACGTCATCGCCTCGGGCATCGCCGACCCCAACCGTCTCGGACTCGGCGGCTGGAGCTATGGCGGCATCCTCACCGACTACACCATCGCCACCACCACGCGTTTCAAGGCGGCCACCAGCGGCGCGGGCAGCGCCCTGCAGTCCACCATGTACGGCTCCGACCAGTACATCTACCAGTACGAGAAGGAGCTTGGCGCGCCCTGGCAGAACCCCAAGGTGTGGGAGAAAGTGTCGTATCCGTTCTGGCACGCCGACAAGATCAAGACGCCCACGCTGTTCCTCGGCGGCGAGAAGGACTTCAACGTGCCCATCGCCGGGAGTGAGCAGATGTACCAGGCGCTCAAGTCGCAGGGCATCGACACGCAGCTCATCGTCTACCCTGGCCAGTTCCACGGCATCACGCGGCCCTCGTTCGTTCGCGACCGGCTGGAACGCTACGTGGGATGGTACGACAAGTATCTGCGCACTGCGACGCCCTGATATTCGTGGATCCGATCACTCACACACTCGCCGGCGCGACCATGGCGCGCGCCGGGCTCGACTGCCGCACGCCGCTCGCTGCCGCCACCCTGATGCTGGCCGCCAACGCGCCCGACATCGACATCGCCGCCGCGTTCGGCGATCGCAACGCCACGCTGGCCTGGCGTCGCGGATGGACGCACGGGCCGCTGGCCTGGCTGCTGCTGCCATTCCTCGTGGCGGGCATCATGCTGGCGTGGGATCGCTGGGTGCGCCGACGCCGAGGACCAGAGGCGACGCCGTCCCGAACCCTGTTGCTGCTCGCCACCATCGGTGTGTTGAGCCATCCGTTGCTCGACTGGCTCAACACCTATGGCATCCGCCTGCTGATGCCCTTCAGCGGCCGGTGGTTCCACGGTGACAGCGTCTTCATCATCGATCCGTATCTCTGGGCGATGTTCGCGGTGGGTCTTCTGGGCGCGCGCTATGTGCGCCCTGACCTTGCACGCGGCCGGCGCGTGGCACGCTATGGCGGCGGCGCAGCGCTCGCGTACCTGGTGCTGATGATCGCGTTGAGCACCGCTGGCGAACGCCTGGGCCGCACGGCCGCCGAGACAGGCGGGCTCAGTGGTGTCACGGAGGTGCTGTACTCGCCACGACCCGCCAGCCCGCTGGCTGCTGACCTCGTCGTGAGAACCGGTGGCGGCTACCACTTCGGCACGCTGCGCTGGCTGTCCGATCAGCGCGTCACGTTTGCCGACGAGATGATCGCGCTGGGCGACTGGACCTCGAGTGCGGTGCACCGCGCGCGCGCGGACCCGGCCGTGCGCAACTATCTCGTCTGGTCGCAGTTTCCGTACGTGCGTGTGGAATCAACCGGCGCCGACACGACGGTATTCTTCGGCGATGCACGCTATCGCGCGGGGCTCGCTGGCGGACTGCAGGGCATCCAGGTCGGACTGCCGCGCACCGCGCCCTGAGACGCTGGGGAGAGGCGGCTGCCCAAAGCCCCCGAACTACATCGCGTAGTTCAACACCGCCACAAAGTGGCACGTCGTGCCGGCCAGGACGAAGAGGTGCCACACAAAGTGGGCATACCGCGTTCGGTGTGACGCAAGGTAGAAGCCCACGCCCGCCGTGTACGCCACACCGCCGGCGCCAAGCCAGAAAATCCCCCACCCCGGCACGTGCAGCCAGAGCGGCTTCGCGGCTATCACCACCAGCCACCCCATCGCCAGGTAGAGCGCCGTCGACAGTCGGTGAAAGCGAATGCCGCCCATCGACTTGAGGACGACACCGAAAACGGCCAGCGCCCATATCATCCCGAACAGGGTCCACCCCATGGGGCCGCGCAGCGCCCCTAGCGTGAACGGCGTGTAAGTGCCGGCGATGAGCAGGTAGATGGCCCCGTGATCGAGAATCTGGAACAGGCGCTTGGCCCTGTTTTCGGGGAGCGCGTGGTAGATCGTCGAGGTCAGGTAGAGCAGCGACATCGTCGCGCCAAAGACGGCGGCCCCGACCACCGCGCTGGCGCCGTGTTGCAGCGCGCCAATCACGAGCACGGGGAACGCCACCAATGCCGCCACGAGACCAACCCCGTGGCTGACGCTGTTGGCGATCTCCTCTCCAAGCGACTGCGGCCGATGCCGGCCGGGTATCGGTGATGCCAAGCGATCTCCCTTGTGTACTTCTTCTTCAATATACACCGGCTCCGCTGTCCCCTACGGCAGCTCGACAATCGCCGGCTTCCAGTTGGCCGGATCGTTGAAGATGCCGCGCCTCACGCTGCTGACCTCCAGCCGCACCGGCTGCACGCGGATCAACGTGAAATCCTCCCCGCGGTACTCATCCTTGACCATCGAGCCCCAGGACGGCTTCCACTGTGCCTTCTTGTGCGTCATGTCGTCATCGACCACCGCCTTGCCGATCACCGTCACGTATTCCTGGTCCGCTGGGTTGAAGTACATCAGCGCCACGCGCGGATCCTTCAGGATTTCCGCCACCTTGCGCGTCACGCGGTTCGTGCCGATCCACACGACGAATCCGGAGTCCGACGCGCTGGCATCGACCACCCGGGCCTGTGGCTGTCCGTCCGTTCCGATGGTGATGAGTGTGCAATAGCGGACGTCCTGCATGATGGACTTGGCGGCGGCCATCACCTTGTCCCGCGATGGCGCCTGAGCCGGCTTGTCCTGCGCCGCCAGCGGATGGCCTGTCGCGAGGCCGAGCAACAACACGAGTCCAGCGCGCAACTGCTTCATGGTGGTCCTCTCTGAATGATCGTGAATTCGTGCGCGGTTCGTCCCGCCTCTCGTCGTCATCCGGCATCCGGCAGCTGACGCTGCAGCATTGCCGCCATCTTCTGGTGAATCAGCGTGATCGCCTTCAGCGGGCGGATCATCACCTTGAACTCCACAATCCGCCCCGCATCGTCCCAGCGGATCAGGTCAACGCCGTTGACTGCGATGCCGTCGATCTCCACCTCGAACTCCAGCACCGCATCACGCGCGCCCGTCACCTCACGCACATAGCGGAACGACTGGTCGAAGAAGACGTGGAACGCCGCCGTGAGGTACTGCGTGGTCTTCGCCTTGCCGGCTTGCGGCGTGTGCACCACCGGCGAATGAAACACGACATCCTCGGCGAGCAGCGCGTCGAGCCCGCGCACATCCCGCGTCTCCACCAGGCGGTGCCACGCCGCGACGGGCGCAGGTCGGTCAGCCGTGCCGATCACTGATCAACTCCTGAAAGCGGGGATCATCACGGAGGGACGCCAAGTCCGGATCATGCTCGATCCAGTCACGATGCCCAAACCCCACGCGGGTTGCCCGCTGCAGGTGCTCGATGGCATCGTCCCGCTCACCCTCCAGTGCCAGCAGGCAGGCGACATTGTAGCAGACGCCGGCGTCGTCCGGGTCGATCGCCGAGGCCTGCCTCGCCCATTCGATGCCCCGGTCTCGGCTTCCCAGCCGACTGCAGCAGACCGCGGCCATCGTGACCGCCCGGGCGTCATCGGGATTGAGCTCCAGGTGCCGCTCGATCACCGGCAGTGCCCGCTCGTACGCGGCCTGCGCGTCGGTGGCCCGGTCCAGGGCGGTGAGGGTCTGGGCCGCGAAGTACAGCGCCTCGTGATCCTCGCGCACACCGCTCGCCTCCTCGAACAACTCCAGCGCCCGCGTCAGTTCTCCCCGCTGAAAACAGACCCGGGCCGCGAAGTACCTCGCCTCGAACTGCTTGGGATCCAGCTCGATCGCCCGGTGAAATTCCGCCTCCGCCTCGGGAAAGCGCTTCAGCAGGGAGAGCGCAAACCCGCGGGCGGCATGCGCCTCGGGAAGATCGGGATCGATGTCCAGCGCCCGCTGACTCTCCGCATCGGCCTGCTGGATGTTCACGACCGCATCGTCGTCCTGGTAGTGATGCGCCAGGAACGAGCAGGTGTCGGCCAGCCCCGCATGGGCACGCGCATACTTGGGGTCGTGCTGGAGGGCCCGCGCGAACATCTGCCGCGCAAACAGCATGCTCTTCCGGCGGCGCTGGTGGAAGAACTGCCGCCCGCGAAGGTAGTAGTCGTAGGCCTCCGGGTCGGCCGTCGGCACGCGCGTGCTGGCGCGTCGCGCGTCCTCCCGCAGGACCACGCGCAGTGCGCGGGCGATGTTTGCCGCAATGTCGTCGTAGATCGCGAATACGTCCTTCAGGTCGCGATCAAAGTTCTCCGACCAGAGATGGTAACCATCCGCCGCACTCACCAGCTGCGCGGTGACACGCAACGTGGTCCCCGCCCGGCGCACGCTGCCCTCCAGCACCACCTGCACATTCAGCAACGTGCCAATGGCGCAGATGTCCAGGGCCTTGCCCTTGAGGGCAAACGCCGAGGTGCGTGACGCCACACGCAGCCCTTCAATGCGTGTGAGTGCGGTGATGATCTCCTCGGCCATGCCTTCGCCGAAATACTCGTCCTCCGCATTCCCGCTCAGGTTGATGAACGGCAGCACGGCGATGGACGATCCGGCGCCCGAATCAGGTGCCGTCGCCACCAGCGCATCGGCAAACTCGCGCACCGACGCAAAACGGTCGGCCGGCGACTTGGCCAGCGCCCGCGTCAGCGCACGATGCACCGCCTGCGGAACTCCCGGGCGCACGGTGGCGAGCGGCGGCGGCGCATCCGTCAGGTGGCGCGCCATGATCGACCGCGCGTTGCCCCCGGCGAACGGCGGAGCCCCGGCCAGCATCTCGTACAGCACGCACGCCAGGGCATACTGATCGGCCCGATGCCCCACTTCGCTCTCGCCGCTCGCCTGCTCGGGGCTCATGTAGCTGGGCGTGCCGACGGCGACGCCGGCTCCCGTGGAGTACATGCCGGACATCGCCGACAGCGCCAGCGCGACCCCGAAGTCCACGACGACGGGGTGCCCGTGTTCCATGAGGATGTTCTCGGGCTTGATGTCCCGGTGCACCACGTCGTGCGCATGGGCGCAGGCCAGGGCATCGGCCACCGCACGCGTGATGCGCACCGCCTCCGCTACCGAAAGCTGTCCTTCCCTGTTGAGAAGCTGTCGCAACGAGCCACTGTCCACGTACGGCATGACGTAGTACAGCTGGCCATTTTCGTCGCCCGAATCGTGGAGCGACAGGATGTTGGGATGGGCAAGCGTCGCCGTGATCTGGATCTCGCGCAGGAATCGCGCACCCTCCATGGAGGCGGTGAGTCCCGGCTTCAGCAGCTTCAGCGCGACCGATCGGCGATGCTTGAGGTCCTGCGCCAGGTAGACCGTCGCCATCGCGCCGCGGCCAATCTCCTGTTCGATCAGGTAGCCGGCGATGACCGCCCCGTCTTGCATCGTATCGCTGGACATCGTGAACGCTCCCGTCCTTCTACTGCCCCGGAGTCCCGTGGGGCTACCTCGTCACTACGTGTTCGGCTGGGCTCTTCGTTTCATGTCGAGGTACAACGCCTCGACCTTCGCCCGCGCCCACGGCGTGCGCCGCAGGAACTTGAGGCTCGAGCCGATGCTCGGGTCGCTGGTGAAGCAAAGCACCTTCACCTTCCGCCCCATGCGGGCCCAGCCATACTCGGCCACAAGCTCATTGAGCATGCGCTCGAGCGTGATGCCGTGCAGCGGGTTGCTGGAATGGTCGTGCGGCGTGGTCATGTCGAGGAACAATTGCCGGTTGGAGCGCAGGGCGCCAGAGCGAGCCGCTGGATCCCGCGACGGCTATCTTCCGTGGTCCGCCACCACCCAGGACTCTCCCCTGATCCACGCCCCGCCCTCATGAAGCTCTGGATCGACGCCGACGCTGCCCCGCTCGCCGTCAAGGAAATCTGTTTTCGCGCCTCCGATCGCCTCAAGATCGAGACGGTGCTCGTGGCGAACCAGCGCATCCAGGTTCCCGCAGGATATCGGCACCTCTCGACCGTGCGCGTGGACGCGGGCCCCGACGTGGCCGATGCGTACATCGCCGAACACGCCACGGCCGGCGACGTGGCCGTCACCGCCGACATTCCGCTCGCCGCACTGCTGGTGCCCAAGGGGGTCGCGGTGATCGACCCGCGCGGTGAGTCGTACACGACGGAGAGCATCGGCGAGCGACTGTCGGTGCGGAATTTCATGGACGGTCTGCGCGGCGCCGGCGTCGAGACGGGCGGCCATGCCGCGTACGGACCGCGCGAAAAGCAGGCCTTCGCCAACGCGCTCGACCGGGCGCTCACGCGCGCGCTCCGGGCGCGCTGACGGCGTTCGCGGTCGGCGCACAGTCTGTCAGAACGCTTCGCCGAGCGCGACGTAGAGTCCCGAACTCCCCGTACCGCGCGCGTAGTCGATGCGGATGGTCGCCCGCTCCGCCGGGAAGAGCAGGATGCGCAGCCCGGCACCGTACGACGGACGCACGGTCGCTTCGGCAAGCTTGCCAACCGTCGGCGCGACGCCGCCGACGCCGGCAAATCCGACGACGCCAAGTCGCTTGACGAAGGGCGACCGATACTCCACCTGGGCGCCGATGCCGTCATTGTCGCGGTAGCGTCCGCGCGTGTAACCGCGCATGGCGGTGTCGCTGCCGATCTGCACCATCTGATCGAATGGGGCGCTCCCCGACGTCGCTTCCAGCAGGAACTGCGCGGCCAGCACGTGCGCACCGCCAAGGGTCCAGTACTTTCTGCCATCAATCGCATAGCGCGCAAAGTCGAAGTCCGATCCCCAGGCGCCGTTGGCCAACGTGCTGGTCAGCTGGAGGAAGCTCCCGACGTGCGCGGCGACCACATGATCACGAGAGTCGCGCGCCATGAACCCCTGCACCTGCGACACCGTTCCACCCGTCAAGCCGAGAATGTGGCCCGTGGCCAGCCCCCTGCCCGGTTCGACGTCACTCACCGCGGTGTGCGTCACACGAGCCGCAAGACCGGCGAATGTGGCGTGCGCCACACGGCGCTGCACCAGTGCCAGCACTACCGGCCCTGTGGATGTGTACCACTCTTCGGCCGCGTCCGGTGTTTCCTGCCCGACTCCATAGAAGGGCAGCGGAAAGCGCGCGTACTCGGCGCGCACACGCACTCGCCAGTCGTCACCGCGGAGCCAGCGGTCGGTCTGCACGAATGCCTTCGTCTGCGACTTTGAGGTGCGAATCGCATACACCTGGTCCTGCGACACGCGGGTGGACGTGGTCGGCCCCAGCCGGTACATGCGCACGGCCGTCACCCCGTACTGAAACCCCGTCTCCGGTGCAGAGCCAACCACCGGCAGGACGCTCACCGATGGACGCGAGACATCCGCTCGCGTCGTGGTGTCGCTCTTCGACTGTGCCGTCGTCGTGCTGGCGACGGTGGCAAACCACAGCGAACCCAACGCGAGCAGCCGACTGCAAGGACGAGTGCGCATGGGAATGGCGCTCCACGGGTTTCCGCGTTTCCATCACTATGCGCCTGCCAGGCTCTGCTGTCAGTAGTCGTTCTCTTCGCGCACCGTGAGGATTCTCCCTCTGCGCTCCCCGACCGCGCGAAGCGGGCGGCGGCGTTACTCCGCGGTGTTCAGGCAAGTCTGACTGATGTGCGGCGATGGCTGCATTGTGTGGTACCCTGCCGGCCGTGTCCGGAAGGGACTCGACCCGTGCCGCATCAGTTGATCCTCAGGAGGCCCTAATGAAGAAGAACATCATTCCCGACTTCTCGCGCAAACGTCCCGGGTTCGTCAAGCCGCTCGTCGCCGGCGAAAAAGCGCCCACGCCTCATCCGCGCCAGCCACCGAAACCGCCAACGAAGACCAAGGGCAGCGGACACCGGGGAGCGTAGTCAGCGCGGACGGCGATACTGCACCCGCCAGGCAAGCAGTCCCGTCCTGGCGCCGCGGATCGTCACGCGCACCGCGCCGTCACGGGGCGCAGCCAGTACGACCTCCGCCCCGGGCGCATCAACAGACTCCGCCGTCCACCCATCGGGCGCCGTCAGGTACAGCTCGTAGTCGTCGCCGGTCACGACGCGACTTGTGCCCTCCAGCACTTCCTCACTCCAGCTCACGCGCTCGAGGTCCACGCCACCGCAGCTCACGTGGCGGTTGGTGGCGAGCAGCTGCGGGTGCAACTGCCGCTCGCGCAGGCACACCACCTGCACCTGGTAGGCGGGATCGATTGCTCCGGCAACGAGCGTGTCCCGGAAGGTCCCCAGAAATCGCTTCCCCCAGAAGTCGAACGCCAGATACTCGCGGCCGCTCGCCAGGCCGAGGGCGCTCAGGGGAAGACTGTCGGGCGCACCGGCCGTGCGTGCCAGCACCGTCCACCGCTCAAACGGCCGCGCGATGTCGAGCTGATAGAGCGTCTGCTGCAGTCGCTGGTCGGCCTCGAACGGACGAGGCCCGGAACCGCTGACCTCATGGTCCGCCATCGAGAGTCGGCTGGAGCGAGACGGGTCGATGTCGTACACCTGCCCCGGGCGGGTAAAGAGCACGGGTGCCGTGCGGCGCGCCGCCTCCACGCGATCCGTGCGATACACGTCCGGCCGGTCCGTCAGCATCAGCAGCGAGCCGGTCAGTGACGTGATCGTCGCCGATCGGTAGCCGTCTGCCTGGGCAATCTCGATGTGGTCGGGGTCGTTGCGCCAGACGACGTTGTTGAACGAGTTGAACTGCGAAAATCCGCCGTAGCCAAAACCATCGTCGCCCAAACGCGTGGCATCGATGATCCCGACGAGTTCGGGCCGTGGTCCCCACGACGCGAGCAGGAATGCATCGCGGCCAATCACGTCGCGAATCTGCTGCACGAACGAGCGATAGACGCGCACGCGGTCGATGCCGCGCGCCGCGTAGAACCCGGCGTAGCTGTTGTAGCCTTCATACCGCAGGTGGCGCAGCGCATCGACCTTGAAGTAGCTCCACCCTTGCGCCTTGAGCTGACGGTACACGGGGAGGACGACATCGCGCATCGTCGCCGGGTTCGCACCGTCCATCACGAACCCGATCCAGTTGCCTCGCGCCGGCTTGCCGTCGGAAGTTCGCACGAAATACTGCGGATGCGCGGCCGCCCAGGCGGAATCGGCGAATGCCGTATTCGTCCAGAGCCCGGGCTGAAGCCCACGCGATGCGATGTAGTCGTGCAGTCCGCCAAGCCCGCCGGGGAATTTTGCGTTCGTCGTCAGCCAGTTGTCCGGCACGCCAATCGGCAGGCGCTGGAAGCCGTCATCTATCTGCACGTACTCGTAGCCGAACGGCGCCAGGCGTTCGGCGATCGCATCGACCGCAGTATGCACGTCCGCTTCGGTCACCCGGTCCTTGTATGCATACCACGAGGTCCAGCCCGCGGCCGAGCGGCTCCACGGCGCGTACATCCACGGCTCGTAGTAGGCGAGGCCCCGGTGCTTCTGGAAGAACCGCGGGCGAAATCGCAGCGTCACCTCGCCGCCCGTGGCCTCGATGGCGAATGCCGACGAGTCGCCACCGGCCACCGGCGTCACCTGCGCGGTGGACGGAAAATCCAGGCTCAGCAGCCAGTCGCGGCCGCGCGCGTAGACGCCCCGGTTGAGCCGGTTGTCGCTGGGCCCCACGCTGTGCCGAACAATCGGGATGCCATCTTCCCGCGGGTCGGCGTCCACCGCAAAGGCGTCACTCGTGCCGTGAATCGTCCCGCGCAGCGTCACGCGGTCGTTGCCCGCCGTCCAGCTGACGATTTGCGTGAGCGTCCCGCCGGACGAATCCACCAGGGTCCGCAGGCGCGGCGCGGCGCCGGTGGAGGACAGCTGGCCGCGCAGTATGGTGACGCCGTGATATCGCAGTTCCACCGCCGCGCCGCGCACCACAACCGAGGCCGGTGCATTGGGTGGCGCCAAACGTGTCGGCGGCGCACCTTGCGCGTGTACACCGATGGCGCACACGCCACTCAGCAGCGCGGCGCACCTCATGTGCGACTCAGGAGCGCTCCGCTGCCTTCGCGCCATCCGCCGCGGTGCCGGACTCCCGGCGCCCCGCGCGCGCAGCCAGGCCCCACATGAACGCGCCGAACGCGAACATGACGACGCCCCACCAGAGGTTGACGTTCACCGCGGTCGCCCGCGCATACATCTCGGCGTCGCCACCAGTCACCAGTCCGAACACGGCCAGCAT
The DNA here is from genome assembly GCA_964355025.1 of uncultured Gemmatimonas sp. Classification (GTDB taxonomy): domain Bacteria; phylum Gemmatimonadota; class Gemmatimonadetes; order Gemmatimonadales; family Gemmatimonadaceae; genus PNKL01. The sequence continues at coordinate 10,080 of CAYHCW010000022.1, forward strand.
CAGGCCCAGCACCAGGAACAAGCCGCCGATGGGGTACCGCAGGTCCAGCCCTCCGCCTTCGCTCATGGGGCGCTCCCGGTCGATCGTTACGCGAAGATGAAATTGAGCAGCACCGTCATGGCCAGCACGGCGATGGCAAGCGTCGCCGGGCGTTCGATCCAGCGCAGCGCCTTGTCGGTGGGACGCGCAGTCAGCGAGTAGACCAGCCCGCGCAGTTCTTCCTCGGGCCGTGGCCGCGTGAACAGGCTGACGACAACCGTCACGGCGAGGCAGGTCGAGAACGCGATGATGGCGGTCCAGAAGGTTTGCGCCAGTTCGCTGGGATACGTCGTCAGCACCCCGAAGTACCCGCCCTTCACGCCCGGCACCGAGCCCGCCGCCAGCGACACGCCGTGATGCACCGCGGCCGCGGCGATTCCCGACACGAGGCCGGTGAACGCGCCGTGGCCCGTGCTGCGTCGCCAGAACATTCCCAGCGCAAACGTGGCAAACAGCGGCGCGTTCACGAACGCGAAGATGAGCTGCAGGAAGTCCATGATGTTGTTGAACGCGCCGGCCACGTACGCCGCCGCCACCGAGAGGGCAATGCCCCCGACCGTTGCCGCGCGTCCCATCCACAGGTAGTGCGCGTCCGACGCCCCGCGGCGGATGTGCGTCTGGTAGATGTCGTACGTCCACACGGTATTGAACGCCGTGACGTTCCCGGCCATGCCCGACATGAACGAGGCGATGAGCGCCGTGAGCCCGAGGCCCAGCATGCCGCTCGGAAAGAGCGACACGAGCATCATCGGCGTGGCCATGTCGTAGTCGAGCACCACGCGCCCCGCCGCGTTGAGCAGCGGCGC